>JAYUBD010000036.1:0-2721 GCA_043740995.1 Caulobacteraceae bacterium
CGCCACGCGCTGGCCGCGCTCGCCGTCCCGATCGCAGAATGCCACGCTCGCGCCCTCGGCGACGAAACGCCTGACCGTCGCCTCGCCGATCCCCGATGCACCGCCCGTCACCGCTACGACCTTGCCCTCGAGCCTTCCCATGTTCGCCACCTTTCATTGCATTGCGAAACGCACCCACGATACGTCGTATCCATCCGGCGGGCACTGCCTTGTTGGCCCGGCCCGGCCTGGGTGTCCGACCTTAACAGGCTGCGGAAGAACTCCGAAATCTCGAGTGTTTCCCGGCCAGACTGACCCGTAGCGGTATGTTTTTGGGTGAAAATCGTAGTCTTCACAGTCCTCGGCCGAACGAGGCCAGTTGGCTCCCTCCTGGACATCTCGCGGCGGCAACGAACGCGGCGTTCGCATGGAAATCCCGGCGGACGATCTCATAACCGGGAGGCCGTCGTCTGGCTATCTCAGAGTCCGTGTGACACCATGGGGCGCAGACAGCCGGAGGAAAGCCATGAGCCAGCTTGACGTCGCCGACAACAAGGTTGCGGCGGATACAAACAGAACTTCGCCGGCCTATGTGCCGCCACTACAGCGCACGGCAGGTCAGGCGCCACCGATCGCCGCCAATGGTGGCCTGTCATACCTGGCCTTTGACCAGGACGGCGACGCCGGAAGCGCCAAGGCGATCGAGGACGCGCTCGCCGAGATTGCTGACGGCGAGGGCCAGCGCGTTATCGACATGATCGACAAGGCCCCGCCCGGGCCGATCAAGACCAAATGGGGTCTCGCGTTCCGTGACTACGATGAGTGCGTCGCCTACATCCGCAGCTCGAACAGTCTCAAGGTTCCCGAAGGCGGCGTGGCACTGCCGCTCCCCTATACGGTCTGTGAGCGGCCGACCTACTCGGTCGTCCCATCCAACGCTCTCTGGCGGGACCCGGCGCACGCCGACGTTGCGGCGCTTCTGCGTAAGAACGAGCAGGACAACCGGCGGCGGAACCTGTTTTTCCCGCAGGTGCTGCGCGACGCGCGGTGCATCGGCGAATACTACCCGGGCCTCTCGCCCAACAGCCCCGAATGCATGGACCGGCTCGGTGTCGCGCTGGCGCACCTCGAGTCGAAATGCACCAACATCTATGATTCGGCAGAGGTGGAGCGGGTATTCTACCCCGAGATCGAGAAGCTCCTGCTCGATTTCTTCCCGGACGCAACCGAAGCGCTGGTTTACAACCACGACGTCTTCGACAAGGACTACGCGGGCGACCGCACGGAAGACCAGGACGCCAAGAACCCGGGCGTGAACGCGAATTACGCCATGCTTGTGCACAACGACCTGAACGATAACAGCGGGCGTGTGCGCTGCCGCGAGCTGCTCACCAGGAACCTGCGGAACTTCGGGCGCGAGCAGCACTACACGGAGGAAGAGGCCGACAGGAAAATGTCGCGGCGGTTCGTATCGATCAATCTCGCCAAGCCGATAGAGACCATCGAGCAGTTTCCCTTCGTGCTCTGCGCCTGGCCCTCCTTCGCCGACCAGCCGTACATCAACAACTACCGGATCTACGACGATCGCGTCGGCGAGACCACCCGCTTCACCTACCGGCCCGATCACGAGTGGTACTGGTTTCCCCAGCAGAAGCCGAACGAAGTCTCAATGCTCAAATGCTATGACTCGGTGACTGATGGTTCCGTCTCGCGCTGGTCGTTTCATACGGCCTGCATCGATCCGACCGCGCCCGCCAACGCCAGATGCCGCAAGAATGTGGTGGTCCGGTCCTTCGTTTTCTTTTAAGGAGACGCGCGGCGGGCGGCGGGCCGGCTCTAACGTCCGAACGGGCAGGTAACGAGTATCAGGGGAGAGTGCTGCGCATGAACGACATAGTGGAGAACGCGCGCGAGGCGTCCGCGACGATGGCCACCGATTTCGACGCGATCGTCATCGGCGCCGGGGTGTCTGGCCTTTATCAACTCTACCGCCTGCGCGAACTCGGCCTGACGGCGCGGGTGTTCGAGACCGGCTCCGGTGTAGGCGGTACCTGGTACTGGAACCGTTATCCCGGCGCTCGGTTTGACTCCGAAAGTTGGACCTACGGGTACTCCTTTTCCAAGGAGCTGCTCGAAAATTGGGACTGGGAGGAGCATTTCGCCGGCCAGCCGGAAACCGAGCGGTATCTGAACTACGTCGCCGACAAGTTCGACCTGCGGCGCGACATCCAGTTCAAAACCACGGTTACCGCGGCGCACTACCAGGAGGACAGCCGAAGCTGGAAGGTCACGCTCGGCAACGGCACGTCTTGCACCGCCCGATTCCTGATCACCGCGGCTGGAGTGCTGTCGGCGTCTGTTCTGCCGCGCATTCCCGGCATCGAGAGCTTCAAGGGCCAGTCCTGTCACACGCACAACTGGCCCAAGGAACCGGTCAGTTTTGCAGGCAAGCGGGTCGCGGTGATCGGCACCGGCGCCACCGGCATCCAGGCCATCACCGAAATCGCCAAGACCGCTGGCCACCTGACCGTGTTCCAGCGCACCGCGCAATGGGCATCGCCGTTGCACAACTCCAGGGTCACGCCCGAGGAAATGGGCGAAATCCGCAAGAACTACGCCGATATCTTCGCCCGCTGCCAGGAAACCGCCGGCTGCTTCATCCACGCCCCCGACCCCCGCTCGGTCTTTGAGGTAACGGAGGAAGAACGGGTGGCGTTCTGGGAAAAGCGCTATGGCGAACCG
>JAYUBD010000037.1:0-8915 GCA_043740995.1 Caulobacteraceae bacterium
ACGCGATTTGCCGGGCGTGGGATCTTCGGAGCGGGAACCGTGCTGTCGGTCTCCGACGTCCATCGATGTCGGGCGGCGGGATGTCAGTTGATCGTCTCGCCCAACATGCGGCCGGACGTGATCGCGGCGACCCTTGAGGCGAGGATGATCAGCGCACCGGGGTGCTTCACGCCGAGCGAGGTCTTTTGCGCCCTGGATGCCGGCGCCCACGCCGTAAAACTGTTTCCCGGCGAACTGGTCCCGCCGGCGGCGGTGCGGGCCCTGCGCGCCGTACTGCCCTCATCCACCACGGTTCTGGTGGTCGGCGGGGTGACGCTTGCCAATGCCGGAGCCTATCTCGACGCGGGCGCGAATGGTTTTGGCGTGGGCGGATCGATCTACCGCGCCGGGACCTCGCCGGCCGATGCGGGATGCAACGCGGCGGCATTCGCCACTGTGGTGCGTCGTTAGGGCGCCATCCACGAACTGGTTCCTGGGCAACAAATCCGGCAAGGTCGTGAGCGAATGATCAATCTGCCTTTCTACACCCGCGACGGAGACCGCTTCATCCCGACCTTGGCCAGCCGCGGCCCATGGAGCGCCACATCGCTGCACGGGCGCGTGGTCGTCGGGCTGCTGGGACGGGAGATTGAGCGTCGCCACGGCGCCGCCGATTTCATCCCGGCGCGTCTGACCGTGGACCTCTATCGCCTGCCCGACCTGTCCCCGGTAGAAGTGACAACGCGGGTCGTCCGCGAAGGCGGTCGGATCAAGGTGATCGATGCGGAGTTTTTCAGCGACGGCGTGAGCATGGCGCGGGCCACCTGCCAACTCTTGCGAAAAACCGGGAACCCGGACGGCGCGGTATGGTCCCCCCCGGCCTGGGATGCGCCGCCGCCCGCCGCCATCGACCCACCGGTCGATGGGCCAGGCGATCTGGGCGGCATGTGGGCGACCCGCCCGATCATTGGCGTGTTTGGATCAATGGGCCGCAGACAGCTGTGGATGAGCGAGGTGCGCGAACTGGTCGCGGGCGACGCTTGCACACCGTTCGCGCGCGTGGCCGTGGCCTGCGATTTCGCCAGCCCGTTCGCCAATGCCGGCGAGCAGGGCCTGGGGTTCATCAATACCGATGTGACGCTCTATCTGCATCGGCTGCCGGTGAGCGAATGGGTGGGTTTCGAAGTGGTCAACCATCATGCCACAGATGGCGTGGCCATCGGCGAGTGTCTGCTGCATGACGAAAGCGGCCCAATCGGCGCCGCCACGGTCGCCGCCCTTTCTCAGAAGCGAGGCATGAAGATCTAGCGCGGCAGGCCAATGCCGCCTGAAGCCGCCCGCGGCAATTGACTCGCCGCGCGCCGCTCCCTATACGACCGCCCTCCGAACGCCCCGACCTTAGAAGACGAACGCCATGAAAGTCAGAAGCTCGCTGAAGACGCTCAAGACGCGCCACCGCGACTGCAAACTCGTGCGTCGCAAGGGGCGGCTTTACGTGATCAACAAAACCAACCCCCGCTATAAGGCCCGCCAGGGCTAGGGGGTATCACGCGCCGGAACGGGTCAGCTTCCGCGCACCAACCTCAGAAATTCTTCTCGTGTGCGATGGTCGTCGCGAATCACGCCGGTCAAATGGCTCGTGGTCAAGCTCGACCCCGGGGTGTTTACGCCGCGCAAGGTCATGCAACTGTGCTCCGCTTCGATCACCACGCCCACGCCCTTGGGTTTTAGCACGCGGTCGATCGCGTCGGCGATTTCGGACGTCAATTTCTCCTGGATCTGAAGCCGTCGCGCATAGCCGTGGACGACCCGCGCCAGCTTCGAGATGCCGACCACCCGCGAGGTGGGCAGATATCCGACATGCGCGCGACCGATCACCGGCAACATGTGATGTTCGCAAAAACTGATTACCGGGATGTCGCGCAAGACCACCAACTGATCATAGCCGCCAACCTCATCGAAGGTGCGCTCCATATATTCGAGCGGATTGACTTGGTAGCCGGCGAACAGCTCGCGATACGACCGCGTCACGCGGCCGGGGGTGTCTCTTAGACCCTCGCGGTCGGGGTCGTCGCCCGCCCACTGGATCAATGTGCGGACGGCAGCTTCGGCCTCGGCCTGGGTGACGGTCTGTCGTGTCAAAACGTGCCTTTCGAACCTTGGGAAGACTTCTGTGGACAAGCGGGGACGAAGCATGACTCCGACCGGTTCAAACCTTAGGGTCCCGGCCCCAACCTTTCAATGTGAGGACAGATTTCATGGCCGACGACGCCTCGGGGCTCGACACCATCAACACCACCGCTCAGGGCAAGCTGAAGAGCCTGATTGAGCGGATCGAGCGTCTTGAGGAAGACAAGGCGGCTGTGGCCGCCGACCTCAAGGAAGTCTATGCCGAGGCCAAGGGCGAGGGGTTCGACACCAAGATCGTGCGCAAGGTTGTGCGCCTGCGAAAACAGGATGCCGCCAAGCGGCAGGAAGAAGAGGCCTTGATCGACCTCTACATCTCCGCCATCGGAGGGTTGTGAAGCGAACACCCTTTCAACGCGCGAACGGCGCTAGGCCGTCCAATTCTCCGGACAGGCGGGGAGGTGGCGCCGGTCTCGCCCCTCGCGACGGCGGAGGCGAGTGTGACAAGGCGGGGGATGGTCAGGCAAGAGGTTTCGGCGATCAGCGCGAACAGGCGCGTCGAGGGGCGTTGGTCGCCGTGAACAAGGCTCGTCGCGCGGCGCTTCACAGTGGCGTCGATCTCTCGGAATGGGAAGGCGAGTTTCTGGGATCGGTGGAGGACCGGATCAAAGTGTTCGGTCGCGCTTTCGGCGATCCTGAAAAGGGTGCGCCAGGGCAGGCCCTGTCCGTCCTGCAAGCCGTCAAGCTCAAGGAAATTACCGCAAAAGCGAAAGGCCGCCCCCGCTTTGGCAAAAAAACCCGCAAGGGCGAGCAACCTTCCGCCCTCGGCGAGCGTAAAGCTTAGGCGTAGCGGCGCTTCCCGCAGGCCGGCACAACCGGAAACGAATCCTTGGTCCCCACTGCCCGTCTGATGTCTGTTTCGACCGCCTCGCCGCCGCATGTTCTCGACCAGGAGGACGTGGCCGATGCGGCGCGGACCCAGTTTGCACATCGTTTCCGGGATTTCGACCGCCTGTATCCGATCTTTCGCAATGCCGGCATTACGCGGCGCCAATCGACCATGCCGCTCGACTGGTATCTCGAGCCGCACGGTTGGCCGGAGCGCACCGCCGCCTACCTGACCGGCGCCACCGACCTGTTCGTCGCCGCCGCCGAACGCGCGCTGGCGGAGGCGGGTATGACCCCGCGCGAGGTCGATGCCATCGTCACTGTCTCGTCCACGGGTATCGCAACCCCGAGCCTCGAAGCCCGCGCCATGGGGCGGATGGGATTTCGCGCCGACGTCCAACGCGTGCCGATCTTTGGTCTGGGATGCGCGGGCGGCGTGACCGGCCTGTCGATGGCGGCGCGTTTGGCGCAGGCCAGCCCGGGATCGGTGGTATTGTTTGTGTGTGTCGAACTCTGCACCCTGGCGGTGCGCCTGGATGAACTGACCAGCGCCAATCTGGTGGCGACCGCCTTGTTCGGCGACGGCGCGGCGGCCTGCGTCGTCCGCGCCGGCGGGCCGCCGGGCCTGGTGTCGATCGAAGGCCGGGCGGAGCATACCTGGCCGGACACGCTTTCGATCATGGGTTGGAGTGTCGATCCCCAAGGCTTTGGCGTGATTTTCGACCGATCCATCCCCGCCTTCGCCACCGCTGAGTTGCAGGGTGGGATGGCGGCGATGTTGACGGCGATGGGCCTGGCGTTTGAACACGTGGAGCGGTTCGTCTGTCATCCTGGCGGCGCCAAGGTGATTGAGGCCATCGAAACCGCTCTCGATCTTGGCCAGGGCGCCTTGGATCACGAGCGGGCGGTTCTGGCGGATCATGGCAACATGTCGGCCCCCACGGCGCTCTTTGTACTGAAGCGGGTTCTGGCTGAATCACACCCACGGCGCCTGGTGTTGACCGCCCTGGGGCCGGGCTTCACCGCCAGCGCGGTCTCGCTCGCCGCGTGATCACCTCGCTGGTTGTTTTGGGTCTGGTGACGCTGCAACGCCTGGGCGAGATGGCGCTGGCGAGCCGCAACACCCGGCGGTTGATGGCGCGGGGCGGGCGCGAAGTGGGCGCCGCTCACTATCCGCTGATTGTTCTGCTTCACGCCGCCTGGCTGACCGGGCTTTGGCTGCTGGCCTGGAATCGGGACCCGGTGTTCGGCTGGCTGGCGGTGTTCGTTGTTTTGCAGGTTCTGCGTGTTTGGGTGATCACCAGCCTCGGCGGTCGGTGGACCACGCGGATCATCGTGCTGGAGGACGCGCCCCTCGTCCGTCGCGGACCCTACAGGTTGGTGTCTCATCCCAACTATCTGGTGGTCGCCGGCGAGATCGCTGTCTTGCCGCTGGCCTTCCATCTGCCTGCCTATGCGGCGCTGTTTTTCGTTTTGAACGCCGGCATGATGTGGATTCGCATCCGCGCGGAAAACCGAGCGTTGAGCGGTGGATAGGCCTATAGGCCGTGACCGCGACCCTCCACCCGCACAGCGGCTTGAGATCCTGATGGACCGTGATCCTGAACGCGACCGGCTGATCGGCCGCATGACCCGATTCGCCAGGGTCGGCGCGGGCCTGTCCGGCGCGGCGGCGACGTTTGGCGCCAATGCCCTGTTCGGCGCGGGGGATGTCGAGGCGCGTAACGCCCGGGCTTTGAAAGACGCGTTGGGACGCCTCAAGGGGCCGCTGATGAAGGTGGCCCAGATGGTCGCCACCGTGCCCGATCTGCTGCCGCCGGAATTCGCCGCTCAACTGACCGAACTCCAGACCAATGCGCCCGCCATGGGACCGGCCTTCGTGCGTCGGCGCATGGCGGCGGAGCTCGGTCCCGACTGGAGCGCGCGCTTCGCGTCCTTCGACCTCACGCCCGCCGCGGCGGCCTCGCTCGGCCAGGTTCACCGCGCCGTCGCTCATGACGGCCGCGCCCTGGCGGTCAAGTTGCAATATCCCGACATGCAGAGCGCCGTGGAAAGCGACCTTGGCCAACTTCGCACCCTGTTCAGCCTGGGTCGGCAGGTGTTCGGCGCCGTTGATACCCGCGAAGTGATCGCCGAAGTCTCCGAACGCCTGCGCGAAGAACTGGATTACGGGCGCGAGGCCCGGAGCATGGCGCTCTACCGCGCCTTTTTCGCGGACCGGCGCGACATTGCCGTGCCCGCCGCCGATCCCGCCCTCTCCACCGGGCGACTGCTGACCATGGACTGGTTGGAGGGGCGGGGATTGCAGGCCTTCAAGGCGTCCGACCAGGCAACCCGCAATCGCGTCGCCAAGACGCTGTTCGAAGCCTGGTGGACGCCTCTCACGCACCTCGGCGTCATTCACGGCGATCCGCATCTCGGCAACTACACCTTCGCCGGTGACGCTGATCGGCTGAACCTGCTCGACTTCGGCTGTGTGCGAATCTTCCCGCCGCCCTTCGTGGGCGGCGTCGTAAAGCTGTTTCGCGCCATGGTGGCCCAGGATCGGGCCGGCGAGGCGGCGGCCTATCAGGCCTGGGGATTCCATAATCTCAGCGACGATCTGATGGACGTGCTGGGGATCTGGGCCCGCTTCATCTATGCGCCGCTGCTGGACGACCGGGTCCGCACGGTCGCCGACGGGGTGAGCCCGGCGGAATATGGCCGCCGCGAAGCGTTCCAGGTCAAAAAGGCTCTGGAGGAAAAGGGACCTGTGACTATACCGAGGGAATTCGTGTTCATGGATCGCGCCGCCATCGGGCTCGGCTCGGCGTTTCTGCATCTGGGCGCGGAACAGAATTGGCGACGATTGTTCGAGGCCTCCCTGGACGGGTTCTCCGAGGAGGCCTTGGCGGCGCGCCAGGCGAAGGCGCTGGCCGCTGTGGGCCTCGCCGCGGGTTGAAAGGTTGGCGGCGATGAATCGGATCCAGGCTGTACTCGACGCCGCGGTCGCCGCCGGCCACGCGCCAGGCTTCGTCGCCGCCGCCCAGACCGCGTCCGGCGCGCTGGTCTCCGCCAGCGCCGGGATCAGGGGCGTGGGCGATCCCGCCCTGATGACCGCCGAAACGGTGTTCTGGATCGCCTCCTGCACCAAGGCGATCACCAGTGTCGCAGCGCTGCAATTGGTCGAGCGCGGTCTTCTGGACCTCGACGAGCCGCTGGGCGCGCGCCTTCCGGCCCTGGCCTCGCCGAGGGTGCTCACCGGCTTCGATACCGCCGGTGCGCCGATCACTCGATCCGCGATGAATGCCATCACCCTGCGGCATCTTCTTACCCACACGTCGGGCTTGGCCTATGATTTTTGCAGCGTGGATCTCGATCGGCATTTGCAGGCCATTGGGGGCGGTTTGATGGGCGTCGAGACACCGGACATCCCACTGCTGTTTGAGCCGGGCTCGGGCTGGCAATATGGCATCGGCATCGATTGGGTGGGCAAGCTGGTGGAGGCGGTAAGCGGCCTGAGCCTCGAAGCCTATTTTGATCAGCACATCCTGGGTCCGCTCGGCATGACCGAGACGACCTTTTTTCCCGGGACCGCCCAGGCCGATCGCCGCGCGCGGATGCATGCCCGCCTGCCGGACGGTTCCCTGGTCGCCACCGACTTTGCCATGCCCGCGACGCCCTATTTCATGATGGGCGGCGGTGGGCTCTACTCGACGGCGGGTGACTATCTGACCTTCCTGCGCGCCATCCTGGGCGGCGGCGCGCCGCTCCTCAGGCCGGAGATGGTGACGAGGATGAACGCCAACCAGATCGGCGACCTTCCAGCCGGTGCATTGAAAAGCGCGCAGGCACAGCTAAGCCACGACTTCGAACCGATGCCCGGCGTCGAAAAGCGCTGGGGCTTGGCCTTCCTGATCAATCAGACCGTCGGGCCGGCGGGGCGCTCTGCCGGCAGTCTCGCCTGGGCCGGCCTTTCCAACTGCTACTACTGGGCCGACCCCGCCACGGGCGCGGCCGGAGTCCTGTTCGCCCAGGTCATGCCGTTCGCCGATCCCGCCATCCTGGCGACCTTCGACGCCTTCGAACGCGCGGTATACGAACTCTAATCCTCACTTCCCGGCCCGGGAGGGCGGTAATATTATGCTGCGTCTTTCAGGCGACGAAGATCGGCGTCGGCGGGCAGGCCCAGGGTTTCGAACATCTCCTTCCGGCCTGGGCCGGCCTTCTCCGGATACAGATGGGCGTTGGCGCGGCGCCCGCGGGCCATGACGCGGACGATCTTGGCCAGGTTGGCGGGCCGTGCCAGCCAGGCTCGGGGCGGTTCAAGCATGTGAAAGGCGCGCATCGCGGCGCGCAACATGTCGATGTCTTCACGCAGAGCGACGGTGACGCCATCGACGAGGAAGCGCTGCATCAAACGCGCGCGCAGGGGGGGCTGATAGTTCGGGTCCAGACCGTGCGTGGCGCGGCGGGCCGCGCCGCGATCCTGGCTGACCATGTCGTCGTAAAATGGCTCCAGATCCTCGCGTACCGCGCGGCCATAGCGCCGCGCCCGCTCCGCCGGATCGGGCGTGGCTTCAAGCACGTCGCGCAGCAGGTGCGCCTCGATGGCGGCGAACGAGCATCCCCGACCATACAGGGGATTGGTGCGCACCAGACTGTCGCCGACGCAGAAACCATTGAGGATCGCCGGGTCGCCGCCGGGCGCCATCTCCCGCCAACGGCTCTTCAGATCCCCCATGGCGTAAACCCGGCTGACCGGCGAGGCCTTGGCTGGATCCGTCCATGCCGCGACGCCGGGCAGGACGGCGCAGATGGCGTCGAACACTCTCGGCCGCACCACTGCGGCGCGCAGGGTCTCCTCGACCTCCGGCACGGCGATGGTCAGGGAAAACGTGCCGTGGTCAGCGGGGAACACGCCGAATTTCAGATAGCCCAGATCGCCGGTCGTGGAATAGCGGCCGCGCGGCGGATCGGCCCCACCGGGGGCCAGGGCGTAGAAGCGGGTATAGTAGAGGATGGCGCAGTCCTCCGCCGTTTCCGCGACGACCCCGCCCGCCTCCGCCACCCAGTCGATCATCGGCGATCCCCGCCCTCCCGCATCGATGACCAGATCACCGCGCACACTTTCGCCGTCCTCCAGTTCAAAGCCGAGCGCCCGCAATCGCCCCTCGCCGTCCCGCTCGCTGATCAGGCCGCGGACAAAGGTGGACGATCGGATCCGAACCTTGGCGGATTGCTCCACATAGCGTCGCATCACCGTCTCCAGCGTGGTGCGACGGCTGATGATCACCGCCAACTCGGTGTCGTCAGGCCGCGGCGTGTAACGCGTCTGGATCGATGGCGGCAGCCCGTCCGCGAAGAACAGTTCGCGGGCCCCGGCTTCGCGCAGCGCCGCCAACAGGTCCGGGTGTTCGTCGCCGATCAGCTTGCGCAGGCGCGCCAGAAACGCGTGACTATGGCGAAGCTGGCTTGCTCCCCGCCGCGCCCAGTGATCGAAGGCCGCCTCGGCCCCCCCAGCCGGTGGCGGCGGGTCTCGATCCAGGAGGGTGATGCTCCGCCCGGTCGGCGCCAGCGCCAAGGCCGTACACAGCCCCGCCATCCCGGCCCCCAGCACCACAACCGATTCTGTCATCGCGCCCTCCCGGCTCGGCAGCTAAGCTGCATCATCAACAGGGCTCGGAACCCAAGGCAAGGCGGGAACAGGCGATGACTGTGACGACAAGGCGGATTGAGGCCAACGGCCATAGCTTCCTGGTCGATGAAGCCGGCGAGGGCGACGCCGTGGCTCTGCTGCTGCATGGCTTCCCTGAGAGCCGATTTTCCTGGCGTTACCAGATTCCGCTGCTTGCCGCGCTGGGTTGGCATGTGATCGCCCCCGACATGCGCGGCTATGGCGGCTCCAGCCGGCCGAAGTCCAGGGGCGACTACGCCGTCGA
>JAYUBD010000038.1:0-8912 GCA_043740995.1 Caulobacteraceae bacterium
GCCGGCGGCCATCCACGCCGTGGACCGCATCTCCCTTAGCCTGGAGGCGGTTCGCTCGAACTCGAAGGCCTGGTCTCCGGCCGGGTACAGGGTGTCCGGCTCGCCGTCCGCCAGGACCACGACGTGCGCGCGGGCTTCGTAGAGCGTATCGATCAGGGTCGCGAACCGGCGGGCCTCGTTGCGTTTGTCGCGTCCGAGTTTCGGCACGGCCTCGATGAACACCTTCCGGAAGCGTCCGGCGATGGCGATATAGTCCTCAGGACCCAGCGCGTGGGCGCACAGGCTGACAAAATTGGCGCGCAGCATGACGCCGGCGGCGCGGGGCCAGTGTTCGCGGCGGCCCAGCACCTCCAGCGTGACCCCGGTCTCGGCCTCGCCACCCAGGAGATCCCGCCACAGTCTGTCGAACTCCCGCGCGTTGTCGGGATCGATCGGCGACAGCCAGGCGCGGGCCGCACGCATCCGCTCGCGCCGATAGTCGAGCGGCCCCGCCACCGGCACAATCTCCATCCGCGCCTTCAGCATGGCGATGAACGGCAGGAACAGCTGCCGGTTGATGCCGTCCTGATAGAGCTCATCGGGCGGTCGGTTGGAGGTCGCGACCAGGCTGACGCCCCGGGCGAACAGGGCCTCGAACAGCCGGCCCAGAATCATGGCGTCGGCGATGTCGGTCACCTGAAACTCATCGAAACAAAGCAGGCGGGTTTCGGCGGCGATGACATCCGCCACGGGTGGGATCGGATCGTCGCCCCGGGCCTGACCAAATTGCGCGCGTCGGGCCGAGGCGTCCGAAGTCCGCCAGGCGTCGACCAGCCGGTGCGTCCGCGCCATGAATTCGAGAAAATGGATGCGCCGCTTGGGCCTGGTCGCCGCAGCCTCGAAAAACAGGTCCATCAGCATGGATTTTCCGCGGCCCACCGGCCCCCACAGATAGGCCCCACGAACGCCCTCGGCCTTGCGGAACAGACCGGCCGGCCGCACCGCCGCCAGATCGGCTTCCACCCGCGACAAGGCCGCCACCGCGCCTCGTTGGGCCGGATCGTCCGACAGGGCGCCCGCCGCGAGACGGGATTCGTAGGCGGCGCGCAATAGCCCAGGCATGGGCGCGGGTTAGCTTGCGGCGCCCGCCGGGTCCAGCAGATCGAGCACCAGGCTCTCCGGCCGGGTCAGCCGCGCGCCCCTGGGCGTCGCCACGATCGGGCGATTGACCAGGATCGGGTGGGCGACCATCGCCTCCAGAATGCGCTCGTCGGTCGTGGTGGGATCGAGCAGGCCAAGCTCTTCCGCCGGGCTGCCTTTGACCCGAAGAATGTCGCGCGGCGTGGCCGCCATGACCTCCAGGATCTGGTCCAACTGCGCGCGGGTCCAGCCCACGGTCAGGTATTCGACCACGGTGGGCGCATGGCCGGCCTCCCTGATCAGCGCCAAGGTCTTGCGCGAAGTCCCGCAGGCGGGATTGTGATAGATGGTCACGGGAAACGGCGCGGCTTGGGCGCGGGTCGACATGATGGAACCTCTGGTTGGAAGGGCAGCCGCGAGGATGATCGACCTCGCCGCCGGGATCAACCGGCGGGCTTCGAAACGCTTCCGGCCCTCACCCCCTTCCCCTGGCGACGTCGAGGGGTGATGTTGGTGGAACACATGACGAACGCGATTCGCATTCTTGGTCTGGATCCCGGCCTTCGGCGCACCGGCTGGGGCGTCATCGCCGTCGAGGGCGCGCGCCTGCGCCATGTGGCCCACGGCGTGGTGGCGCCGCCGGACTCTCTGGATCTGGCGCTGCGCCTGCTGTTCCTGTTCGAGGCGGTGACCGAGGTGATCGCTCTTTATGCGCCGCACGAGGCGGCGGTCGAGGAAACCTTCATGACCGCCAACGGCGCCTCGACGCTGAAGCTCGGCCATGCCCGGGCGGCGATCATGATCGCGCCGGCGCGGGCCGGACTGCCGGTGGCGGAATATGCCGCCAAGGTGGTGAAGAAGGCGGTGGTCGGCACCGGCGGGGCCGACAAACAGCAGGTGGCCTTCATGATCGCCCGCCTGTTGCCCACCGCCGGTTCCCCCACGGCGGACGCCGCCGACGCCCTGGCGGTGGCCATCGCCCACGCCCACGCGCGCACCGCGCGGCGTCGCCTGGAGGCCGCCGCATGATCGGCCGCCTGCGCGGCATGGTCGCCGAGGTTTCGGAGGAGGACGTGCTGATCGATGTGGGAGGGGTCGGCTATGTGGTCCGCTGCGGTTCACGCACCCTGGGCCGGCTGCCCGCGCCGGGCGACGAAGCCCTGCTGCATGTCGAAAGCCAATGGTCCGAGGCCGCCGGCCCGCGCCTGTATGGATTTCTCAGCCGCGAGGAACGTCGCGCCTTTGTGGCGTTGCAGGCCATTCAGGGCGTCGGACCCAAGGCGGCTCTGGGCGTGCTTGACGTCTTGCCGCCGGCGGAGCTGGCCGCCGCCGTGGCCCGCGACGACAAGGCTGCCGTCGCCCGGGCCAATGGCGTCGGGCCAAAACTGGCCTTGCGGATCATTGTCGAATTGAAGGGCAAGTCGCTCGGTGAAGGCTTTGTGGCGGGCGGTCAGGCCGGCTCGCCCGCCGCCGCGCCCGCCCCGACCGCGGTCGGCGAGGCGGTGGCCGCGCTGATGGGGCTGGGCGTCGCCGAGACCGCCGCGCGGCGGGTGGTGGATCAGGCGCTGATCCGCCTGGGCGAGACCGCTCCCGAAGCGGCCCTGATCAAGGCCGCCTTGCAGGAACTGGGGCGATGAGCCGGCTGGTCTCCGGCGAGGCGGCGCCTCTCGAAGCCACCGACAAGGCCTTGCGGCCGCAGACCCTCGCCGAGTTCGTCGGTCAGGAGCGGTCCAAGGCCAATCTGCGCATCTTCATCGACGCCGCCCGGGGGCGCGGCGAGGCGCTGGACCATGTGCTTCTGTTCGGCCCACCGGGCCTGGGCAAGACCACCCTGGCCCAGATCATCGCCCGCGAACTGGGGGTGAATTTCCGCGCCACCTCCGGCCCGGTTCTGGCCAAGGCGGGCGATCTGGCCGCCATATTGACCAATCTGGAAGCCAATGACGTCCTGTTCATCGACGAGATCCACCGTCTGGCCGCCAATGTGGAGGAGATCCTTTATCCGGCGATGGAGGATCACGCCCTTGATCTGGTGATTGGTGAAGGGCCTTCGGCCCGCTCGATCCGCATCGATCTGGCCCCTTTTACCCTGGTCGCCGCCACCACCCGGGTCGGCCTGCTGGCCACGCCCCTTCGCGATCGCTTCGGCATCCCCATCCGCCTGGAATTCTATACGCCCGAGGAACTGCAACGGGTGCTGGGCCAGGCCGGGCGCAAGATGGGCCTCGACCTCGCCCCCGACGGCGCCGCCGAAATCGCCGGCCGCGCGCGGGGAACGCCCAGGGTGGCCGGACGCCTGCTGCGCCGGGTGCGCGACTTCGCCGCCGCCGAAGGGGCGGGGTTGATCGATCGCGCCTGCGCCGCCCGGGGTCTGGCGCGGCTGGAGGTCGATGCGGCGGGCCTGGATTCCCTCGACCGGCGATATTTGATGGCCCTGATCGATAATTACGGCGGTGGCCCGGCCGGGGTGGAGACCCTCGCCTACGCCATCGCCGAGGCGCGCGATTCGGTGGAGGATGTGATCGAACCCTTCCTGCTGCAACAAGGCTATATCCAGCGGACCCCACGCGGTCGGCTGGTCTGCGCCAAGGCGTATCTGCATTTGGGTTTGACCCCGCCGGTCGCGCCGCCGACGGGCGTCCAGCCGATGTTGTTCGAGGAGGAGTGAGTGGGCGTCCGCGAGCACGCTGGGCTCATCGATAAACAGACCATGCGCCGGTTCGACGAATACTATCTGACGACGGCGGCTTTCCCCATGGATGTCAGACCTTAGGTAACGGACGCCGTGGCGCGCGACGGGCGAGCGGGCGGCCCAGGATGCGTTCGAGACCCGGGATAACGTCCACGCGTCCGGTCGACCGGCCCGACCCCACCGTCAGCCGACTCGTGCGCGTACCGCATCACGACCTTGGTAGAGCTCCCAGAACTGGTCCGCGACCGTCGCCGGCTCGATGCCGTTCCCGTTGTCCCACGGCGTGCCCTTGATGGCTCCCGCGATCATCACCTCGCCAACATAGACGCCATCGGCCTTTAGCCCCTCCGCGAGCAAACCGACGAGTTTGTGCTTCGCCGCATTGGCGAGGGCGACGCCCATGACCTTCAGGCCGGTGGCGAACGCGTCAATTTGTGGCGAGATCTCGCCGAACGCGCCATTGGTGACGAGTACGGCGCCTTCCTTCGTGCTCTTCAGATCGGGGAGCGCTTCCTGGACGGCGCCGAGAAGCCCGACGACGGCGATATCGAAAATGCCCGATACGGCGACGGGGTCGGTGGTCAGGAGATCGCCCGCTTCAGCGCCGCCGAAGGCGTTCCAATGGATGACGGTGATGGGGCCGAACGCGGCTCGCGCCTTGCCAATCGCCGCGCGGATGGCGACGGGGTCTCCCGCGTCGGCCGGGAACGCGGCGGCCGCGGCGCCTTTTGCCTTCAGCGATGCGACGCCCGCCGCGAGACGGTGCTCATTTCGCGCGACGAGCGCGACGGAGAAGCCCGCCGCGCCGAACTTTTCGGCGACGGCCGTCGAGACTCCCGGCCCAAACCCGACGACGACAATGGTCTTTGACATGGTCACTCCGATGATGCGGCCGGTCGCATTCGCCGCCCTTCCTATCGGTTATTGGACCGAGGGGCTATGATCCAGGCCTTCAAGAGATAGCGGTGAAATTCCAGGTCGCCGTCTTCTAAAGAGCGCGCGTCGCGCCGATGGCTCCGCAGGGTCACCTGTGCCGGAGACCGGAAACGACAAGGCGGGACAGGCGGGTCACAAAGCAAAGGCGACGAGCCCGGCTGATAGACCAACAGGGCTCGTGTCCACCGAAAGCCTACCGAGCTGTTTGGCCCGACTCCGGACTTGCGCCCGGCGCCGCCATGGACCACCAAGGGCTGAGGGTCGGCGAAGCAGTCGTCTTGGGAGAGGCTGGCGCGATGAGCAATGTCGAACCGCGGGCGTCCGCGAACGTGGGGCAGACCTATCTCTATTTCGGCGGACTGACGATCCTGGTCTATCTGGCCTCGCCGTCGAGCTATCTGATCGACTTCACCACCACCTACATGCTGAAGAACCAGCTGCACGCGGCGGCGACGCAGGTCTCGGTGTTTCGGGTGCTCACCGCCATTCCGCTCTACCTGTCGTTCGTGTTCGGGTTCACCCGCGACCTGTGGAACCCGCTGGGACGCAAGGACCGCGGCTATTTTCTGATCTTCGGGCCGGTCACCGGCGCGGTTTTCCTGATCATGGCGTTCACTCGCCTGAGCTTCGAGGGCCTGTTTGTCGGATTGTGCGCTGTGATGCTGCTGTCGCGATTCACGACCGCCGCCTACCAGGGATTGCTGGCTCTGATTGGCCAGGAGAAGCTGATGTCGGGCCGTCTGTCGGCCCTCTGGCAGATCGTGGCCAGTCTGCCGGTTCTGATCGGCGCCTTCGCCTCGGGGTTCATGAGCGAATATCTGCACCCCGCCCAGACGTTCATCATCCTGGCGGTGATCTGCGGCCTGATCGGTCTGAACGGGCTGTGGAAGCCCCGCTCGGTGTTCCATCACGCCTATGACCAGCCCCTGGCCCGGGGGACGACCATCGTCGGGGATCTCAAGCGCCTAGTCTCGCACAAGGCCGTCTATCCGGCGGTCCTGTTGATGTTCATGTTCCAGTTCGCACCGGGCGCCAACACGCCGCTGCAGTTTTACCTGTCGAACCATCTGCATGCGTCGGATCGCGTCTATGGCGAGTTCTACGCGATTTTCGCCGCCGCCTTCATCCCGATGTTTTTCCTCTATGGCTGGCTGTGCAAACGCGTGGTCTTCCGCAAGCTGCTGATCTGGGGGATCATCATTTCCACCCCCCAGATGATCCCGCTGGCCCTGATCCATTCGGCGGACCAGGCGCTATGGCTGGCGGCGCCGATCGGGGCGATGGGCGGCATCACGGCGGTGGCGCTGTTCGATCTGGCGGTGCGATCATGTCCGCCCGGATTGCAGGGGACGCTGATGATGCTGGTCGAGGCGGGCAATCTGCTCTCGACCCGCGGTAGCGACCTGGTGGGCTCGATGATCTACGCGAGCAGCCCGACGCACGGCTTTCTCTACTGCGTCATCGCCATCACCGTGGTTTATGCCCTGATGCTGCCTGTCGTCCTCATGATCCCCAAAGATCTGATCGCCACCACCGACGGCCAGGTCAACCCGGGGCTGGAGGCCGCCGCCGCCGTGGCGTAACGCGGCGCTCGATCGATACCGGGGGTATTGGAGTCAGGCGTCTTCCGCGGCAAAAATTTCATCCCGGACCAATCGGCGTCCACCGCGCACTCCTGCACATCGATCCAACCGGTCGGCAGCGGGAAATCGCACGCGCCCGATTCGGTGAGGTCGATGAATCTGGTCGCGAGATCGCCGCGTGGGGTGAGGAGGGGATCAATCCGAGAGCTGGGTGGGTGACGCGAACTGGCCGCTGTTGCTCAACTACGCCATTGGCCACGGGCCGGTAGCCGCCGCCTGGACCCTATGGGGCGGCGCGCCTATGAGCCGGGATGCTTTGGCGGTAACCGAAGGACGCCTGATGCCGATCTCCCATGTCCCCTCCGCCGGCCTGTTCGAGGGCCGCGAACACCGACTCGCCATCCGCGTCTATTACGAGGACACCGATTTCACCGGCGTGATCTATCATGCCAACTATGTGCGGTATTTCGAGAGGGGGCGGTCGGACTATCTGCGGCTGGCCGGGATCGATCATTCGGCTCTGCTGAACCGAACCGACCCCTGCGCCTTCGTGATCACCCGCCTGGGCATGACGTTTCGCAAAGCCGCCCGGATCGATGACGCGCTGGTCGTCCACACCCGCTATGACGCGGTGAACGGTCCCCGGCTGGTCATCCGCCAATGGATCATGCGCGGCGCCGACCTGATGACCGAGGCGGATGTCGAGGCCGCCTGCATCACGCCGGACGGTCGACCGCGCCGCCCGCCGGCGGATCTCGTGGGGCTTCTGACGCCGCGTCTGATGCCGGCGGGTCCATCCGGCGCGATCAAAACTCGCCACGGGTGAGAGCCGTGGCGCCAGGCTTCAGCCGCGCCATAGTTTCACCACCGGCGCGGGCGATTCGCGGCATCCTGACGCAGAGGCGACCTGATGGACCCCACCGGTGCGGTGACCCCCGAAAGCTTCTCGGCGATCCACCTGTTTTTGCATGCGGACTGGGTGGTGCGCTGCGTGCTGATCGGCCTGATGCTGGCGTCCCTGTGGTCGTGGGCGGTGATAATCGACAAGGTCTACCGGCTGACGGTGATCAACCGGGAAGCCAATCGGTTCGAGGATCAGGTGGGGTCGGGCCGCGCGCTCGAGGACGTGGCCGCCGAGGCGGGGGCCTCACCCCGCCACGCCTTGCCCCGCATGCTGCAAGCCGCCTTGCGCGAGTGGAAAGAGGCGCGCGCCAAGGGCTTGCTGACCCCCGGCGAAGGCGACAGCCAAGCCGCGTTCCTGGTGCAACGCATCGACCGGCTGCTGGATTCCCAGGTTGCCCGGGAAAGTCAGCGCGTCGAGGACGGGCTGGGCAGCCTCGCCATCGTCGCCACCGCTTCGCCGTTTGTTGGACTGTTCGGCACGGTCTGGGGGATCATGAACGCCTTTCAGGCCATCGCCATCAGTAAGAACACCAATCTGTCGGTGGTGGCGCCGTCGATCGCCCAGGCGCTGTTCGCCACGGCGGTAGGCCTCGCCGCCGCCATCCCGGCCTATATCGCTTACAATAAATTCTCTACCGACGCGGGCAAGTACGCCGCGCGCCTGGAAGGCTTCGCCGATGATCTGGTGACCGCCATCCAGCGGCGTCTCGCGGAGCGGCGTTAGACGATGGCGCTGTCGGCCCATGACGCGTTCGCGGCCGGGCGACGAAGGGGCCGGGCGCGGCGCGGGCGTCGCGCGGCCTTGTCGGAAATCAATGTCACGCCGCTGGTAGACGTGATGCTGGTGCTGTTGATCATCTTCATGATTTCAGCGCCGCTTTTGACGGCGGCCGTGCCCCTGCAATTACCGAAGACCGAGGCGAGCGCGGTTCAGGATCAGTCCAATCCGATCACCGTCTCGGTGCGCGCTGATGGCCAGGTGTTCATCAATCAGCGGGCGGTCGCTTTTGGAGCCTTGTCGTTCACGCTGCGAGCGCTGGCGGGCGAGGGCTACGCCAAGCCGATTTTCGTGCGGGCCGATGGCCGGGCGCCCTATGCGCTGGTGGCGCAGGTGATGGCCAGTCTTTCCTCATCGGGCTTTTCAAGCATTGATCTGATCACCGACACAGGAGGGCCTTCCTCCCGGGAGGCGTCCAGAACGCCGCTGGAGGCTGGCCGCGCGCCATGACGTCCGGCTGGCCCGTCCCGCGCTTTGATCGGGCGCCGGCCTTGCTGGCGGCGGCGGCGTTGCACATGGCGGCGTTCTTGATTCTGCTTTCCCTGGCGCGTCCGGCGCCCCTTGCGCCGATGGGCGCGGTGGTTCCGATCACGATCGTCGCCACTGGCCCGACGACGGACACGCGCGCCGCCGAGGCGGCTCCCACGGAGCGGACGGCGCGGACCGAGGCGCCGACGCCTCTGGCCAAGGCGCCATCGCCGCCGCTCGCCAAGCCGAGCCCAGCCAAACCGGCTCCGGCGCCCGCCCCGAAGCCCGCCCCGACACCCGTACCTACGCCCCGGCCCGTCAGGCCGCCGCAGGCCAAGGCTGAGCTCAACCTTGACGCCCTGGCCTCGAGCGTCGCCAAAACCGCCCGCTCGGCGTCGGCCCGGCCGGCGCTTGCACGGCGGGGACCGAGTGC
>JAYUBD010000039.1:0-2704 GCA_043740995.1 Caulobacteraceae bacterium
GCGCCGCCGCGACGCTCTCGCGGCGCAGATTGACCAGCACCTTGGCGGTGTCGCGGCGCATGCCCGCGCGCACCAGGGCGGCGGGGGCCAGGATGTCGATGGCGACGCGGTTGGTGTAGATCACCCGGGTGGTGGCGCCGCCGTCCCGAGCCTCCAGCCGCCATTCGCCTTCTTCGATGCGAAGATCGCCGCCGACCCGGTGAAACCGGATCAGGCTGAAAGGCTGATAGTCATTGCGCACCAGATTGCGCAGGGTCGGCACGAAAAAGTTTCCCTTGGTGATCTGCTCACGCACGTCCCACCCCTGGCGGGGATCGCCCTCGACGGTCCGGCACAGCATGGTGCTGCTGACCATCCGTTTCATCCGACCGCAGTCGTTCATCACCATCCACACCGTCCGTGCTGGCGCGTGAATATCGATGGCGGCCTCGATCAATTCGGCGCCGTCCGTCGAAGGGGTGACCTGCGACCAAGCACTGCCGGTGACCAGCAGGCGCTGCGCCGTGGCGGTCGGCGCCCAGGCGGCGGCGGCGGCGGCGGCGGCGGCTGCTAGCCAGCCCGACAGGGCGGCGGCGAACACCAGATTGATCTTCATGAAGGTACGGACTTCCGTTGGGGTTTCATCCCACCCTTGGCAAACTATACGCATTCCGGCGGCGTTCGGATCCCTCCTTTTAAGCGAGGTGGGCGGCTGTTGCCTCGATCGCCTCGACCAGGCTGACCCGTTCCAGCCGGACCCCGTCGGGCAATCCGGAAAACAGGCGCGTCGGGGCAGCGGCGTCGAGCATGACAAACACGCCGCGATCATCCTCGCGGCGGATCAGGCGACCGAAGGCCTGGGCGATGCGGCCGCGCGCCAGGGAGTCGTCATAGCTCTTCCCGCCGAACCGGCCCCGGCGCGCCTTGTGCAGGATGTCGGGTCGGGGCCAGGGTACGCGGTCGAACACCAGCAGCCGCAATGAGCGTCCCGGCACGTCCACGCCGTCGCGCACGGCATCGGTGCCGAGCAGGCAGGAATCGATTTCGGCGCGGAAAATGTCGACCAAGGCCCCGACTTCCAGGGGATCGACATGCTGCGCCAACAGGGCGAGGCCGTGATCGGCCAGCGGGCCGGCGATCCGTTCATGCACGGCGCGCAGGCGGCGGATGGCTGTGAACAGGCCGAGCCCGCCGCCTCCGGCCGCCAGGAACAGTTCGCGCATGGCGGCGCCGACCTGACGCGGATCATCGCGCCGCACATCGGTGACCACCAGCGCCAGGGCGTTGACGGCATAGTCGAACGGCGAGGCCAGCCGCAGGGTCTTCGGGCGCTCGGGTAGGCGCGCCGCGCCGGTGCGCATCTCAGCGAGCGCGAACGGATCGGCGAGCGACAGGTCGGCCAGGGTGGCGCTGGTCACCAGCACGCCGTGCGCCGGCGCGATCACGGCGGCGGTGAGCGGCTCGGTGGGGTCCACCCAATGCCGGCGGCAGGCGGCGTCCACCACCCGACCATAGAGGTAGGTCGCGTCGAACCAGTCCACGAAGTCGGGATCATCCTCGGCGTTCTCGTCGATGGCCGCCAGCATCGACCGCCAGGCCGGCAGCATCATCCTCGCCCGCCGGTCCAGCCCGCGCAGAGCGCCCTCGATCCTGGCCCGTTCGCTTCCCTCAAGGGTCTGGGCCTCTTCGTCGAGAACTGCCTCCAATTGGCGGGCCAGATGCGACAAGGGCGCCTCAAGGGCGGCGATGGCCTGGGCGGCGATGCGCGCCGTCTCGCGCACCCGTTCCAGGGCCGGCCTGGCCGCGCACTCCATGCCGACATTCGAGGGCGCGGCCCGGGCGCGCAGTTGTTCGAGGATCGCGACCAGGAAAGTCTCGACGGGGCCCGAGGGGCTGACCTCGCCGGCCCCGGGCGCGATCCGGCCGGACCAACCCTCGCCCGGCAGGGCGGCGGCGGCGCGCACGGCGGCGAGCAGGGCCTGGCGGCACTCTTCACGCGCACCCAAAATCTCCATCAGCCGCATTTCCAGGCCGCGTCCGCGCCGACCCCGGCCCTCGGGGCCGCGGATCCAACGGCGCATCTCGGCGCTCTCGGCTCCGGACAGGGCGGCGGCGAAGGCGCTGTCGGCGGCCTCGAACAGGTGGTGGCCCTCGTCGAACACGATCCGCTTCAGGCTGGTAGTCTCAACATCGCTCTTCTGGCCGCGCGCCGTCCGGGCTCCGTCGAACGCCGCCTGGGTCAGCACCAGAGCGTGGTTGGCGATCACCAGATCGGCGTGCTTCGAAGCCCTGATCGCCTTTTCGACGAAGCAGCCGCGATAGTGGGGGCAGCCGGCATGGACGCACTCGCCGCGCCGATCGACCAGGTTGGCGGCGCCGGCCTGCATCGTTGGACCGATGGCGAACAGGGTCGGCAGCCAGGCGGGGAAGTCGCCGCCGGTCATGTCGCCGTCGCGACTGGCGACCACCCACCGCGCCGCTAGAGCCAAGCCGATCAGGTCGCCACTGCCCAGGCGCGCGGCGTTCAGGGCATCCTGATAGTTGAGCAGGCATAGATAATTTTCCCGTCCCTTGCGCACCACGGCCCGGCGGGCGCGGATGGTGGGATCGGGGAAGATGGCGTGGCTCTCGCGCTCGATCTGGCGCTGCAGCGCGCGCGTATAGGTGGAGATCCACACGCCCGGGCCATTGGCCTCCGCCCACAGCGAGGCTGGCGCGAGATAGG
>JAYUBD010000040.1:0-2699 GCA_043740995.1 Caulobacteraceae bacterium
GGCCGAGATGGACACCCTGATCGACGCGCTCGGCGCGCTGGCGGGGGTGGAGCGGACGACATCATCGATCGTATTATCGACCAAGATTGATCGGTGAGGCCGGCGATTGTTCCGGCCCCATTGTGTCGATGCCGCTGTTTGAAATTCTGGATATTTCCTAAATTTCTTCGTAGTGGAAAGGCTCGCGCCCGCAGCGACTCGCTCGACTCGCCTCGTCATTCCCGGGCCGCCGCACCAAGTAATGCGGCGCGACAATTGGCGCGCAAGTATTTCGAGTCTCCGACAGTGTCGCCGTAACCGAAAACCTTTCGGATAAACGATTGAATCCTATTTTCGGTTTCGCACAGAGGCGCCGAATTCCAGCCTCAGCAAATTCAGCATTGGGTCTGGGTTTTACTCTTGCCACCCCGATCATCCCCATGCAGAAAGCAGATAGGTTCGAATTTAACGTCTCGTTTGTCTGAGAGCCGTGTTGCCGGGGGGATGCTTTGGGGAGTTCGGGGTGGAAGGGCATCGCCCTGATATTGGCGTTGTTGGTGGGCATGCCTGCGGCCGCAGGCGAGGCGGCGCTGGCTAAGGCAATCCGGAAAGGGTCCGACAAGAACACTCTTGAGCTTATCGCCAATGGAAGCGGAATCAATGAGGCCGACGACAAGGGCCGGACGCCCCTTTTTTACGCCTGTCTGCGCGGCGACGGCGGACTGATCGATCAGCTCTTGGCCAAGGGCGCGCGCCTTGAGGACGCCGATATCAACGGCGACACGCCCTTGATCGTCCTGGAACGAAACACTTTCGACGTCGCCCCGCAGACTGTGACGCTGCTAACCCACGGCGCCAAAGTGAACGCCCAGAACAAGGCCGGCCGGACCCCTCTGATGGAGGCGGTGCTGCGTAGTCCCGGCGTCACGGACTTCCGCGCCGAGACTGCCTTGGTCAAGGTGCTGCTGGGCGCCGGGGCCGACCCGGCCCTGCGAGACGGCCAGGGCGCCAGCGCCGCCCATCAGGCCGCCGCCGTGGGCGAGCCCGTCTCGATGGTTCGCGCCGTCTTGGCCGCCGCCCACAACCCCCGCGCGCCGGACGGCGAGGGTTTCGATCCCCTCATGGTCGCTGTCAGGAGCGAACACCGCAACCTTACGCGAGTCCTGTTCCAGCTCGGCTACACCCCCAGCGCGGTCCCGCCGCGCACTCCGGCCGAGATCACGAAAGACCCGCAGCGGGCGGACGGTCGCGCTCGCGCCGATGTCTTCGCCTTCGTCTGGTTCGGCGATTGGCTGACCGAACAGGGAAAACCCGCCGACGCGTCCCAGGCCTACGAACAGGCGTTGACGTTCATCGACAACGCGGTGACCGAGAACGATCGGGCCGCCATCGCCACGCGAGCCCAGCTCGCCGCCGACGAACGGGCCCGCAAGGGAGAACGCGCCGGCGCTCTGGCCGCCAACATCATCGGCGCCGCATTCCTCGTCGGCACCGGAACGGGTTTCGTCACAGTACCCTTGCTGGCTACCGCCGTTGAAGCCGACAAGCAAAAGCTCAAGGCGCTGGACGCCGACACCGCCGTTCTCGCGGCCGAGCGCGCCGATCTGCAACGCAAGCCGCGGACGCGCTGACCGCCGTCCCGCATCCCATTCAACCCCGCAATCTAAGGATTCATTAATGCGCCCAATCCCCGTCATCCTCGCGGCGGCCCTCACACTTGCGGCCGGTGCGGCCCTTTCGCGTCCGCCGAGTCATCCGCTACAGGGGCAGACGATCGACTTCATCGCCTCGCCCACGGGCGACGACGCCGACACCGTCCACCTCACGATCAACTCAGCCTTGATTGACGGCGGCTACGGGGCCCCGGGCTACCGAGGCGAAGTCGATATGGAGTCCGATGTCGGCAAGGACGTCATCGCCTTCATCCGCGCGACCGGCCGGCGGATTTCCGACGCTGGCCTGCTGTCGACCACCCCGGTCGCCGCCTCGGCTGCCGCTCCGGTTGCTGCCCTGATCTCCCCGACCGCCGCAGTTCCCGCTCATGGCACGTCGGCGAACGGTCGTTACGCCTTTGGCCTGACCATGCATGAGCATGTGGTCTATCGGATGGGTGACAATATCGGCCCATCTCTGATCACCGGTTTGACCTTCGGGCTGGGAGCAAAACCCACCTTTCCGGTGAGCTATGTCACCGACCTATCTCTGGATGTGACCCGGTCCGACGGCGCGAAGGCGAGCTATGGCTGCTCGACCCGCGTCAAGGGCGGCGCGCCTCAGAACATGCGTCCCCGGCCCGAGATTTGGACACCGATGATCACCGGCGCCCGCGACCAGTGCGTGGGCGAACTGCTAACCAAAATGAAAGCAGACCGCGCCCTCTTCCCTTCCTGACAGACTAGGCGCGCCCACCGGTCGTCCGCTGCGCCTCGGCGAAGGTCTGGCGCAGGCCCTCACGGAGGTGGAGCGGACGACTTCGTCGATCGTGCTGTCGACCAAGATCGATCGCTGAAGCGGACGATTGTTCGCGTACGGTCGGCGCGCTATCACGGCCTGTAACAACGGAGGACAACACCGATGCGCGTCGCCCTTTTCGCCGCCCTCGCCTGTATCAGTCTGGCCGGTCCGGCCCTCGCCGACGACAAGGCGACCATCCAGGCGCTCGACGACCAGTTCTCGGCCGCCGCCAATCGCGGCGACGCGACCGCGGTCGGGAACCTTTA
>JAYUBD010000041.1:0-8881 GCA_043740995.1 Caulobacteraceae bacterium
AGATACCACAGGAGAATGACGACCCGTGTCCAGTGAAGTCCTGCATGTCCCGCGCGAGAAGCTGCGTCGCGAGACCCTGAATATGCACTATGCGATCACCTCGCTGATGGAGGAGTTCGAGGCCGTCGACTGGTACCGCCAGCGGGCCGACGACTGCGACGATCCGAGCCTCAAGGCGATCCTGCTGCACAACGCCCGCGAAGAGCTGGAACACGCCTCGATGGTGCTGGAATGGATGCGCCGCAACGACGCGGAGGTGGCCGAGCAGTTGAAGGAATACCTCTTCACCGAGGGGTCGATCACCGGCCGCGAGGAAAGCGCGAAGGACTGAGATGTCCGGCCAGGACGAACCGGACGACGTCGAGCCCGACGGCGAAGTCTTTGACGTCCGCGTCGTCGCGGTGGAGCCAGCGGCCGCCGGCGGCCGGATCGACAAGGTGCTGGCGGGCCTGGCCCCGGAGCTGTCGCGAGCCCGCCTGCAGGCGCTGATCGTCCAGGGGCGGGTCAGCCACGCCGGCGCACCCATGTCCGACGCCTCGGCCAAGGCGCAAGCCGGTGCCTACCGGATCGAAATCCCCGCGCCGGTGGCCGCCGAACCGGCCCCCGAGGCGATCCCGCTGACGGTATTGTTCGAGGATGCGCACCTGATCGTCATCGACAAGCCCGCGGGCATGGCGGTCCATCCGGCGCCCGGAACCTTGCGCGGCACCCTGGTCAATGCGCTGCTGCATCACTGTGGCGCCAGCCTGTCGGGGATCGGCGGCGTGGCGCGCCCTGGCATCGTCCATCGCCTCGACAAGGACACTTCCGGGGTCATGGTGGCGGCCAAGACCGACGCGGCGCACCAGGGACTTTCGGCGCTGTTCGCCGCCCATGATATCGACCGGGCCTATCTGGCGTTCACCCGTGGCGCGCCGCGCGCCCGCCAGGGGACCATCGAGGGCGCCATCGCGCGCTCGACCCACGACCGCAAGAAGATGGCCCTGGTGAAGTCCGGCGGCCGTCACGCCATCACCCACTATGCGGTGGAGCGGCTGTTCGGGCCGGCGGACAAGCCGCTGGCGGCCCGCGTCGCCTGCCGCCTGGAGACCGGCCGCACCCATCAGATCCGGGTCCATCTGGCCTCGCATGGGGCGCCCTGCCTGGGCGACGCCACCTACGGCTCGGGGCCGCCGGCCGAAAAGGTGCGCTTGGCGATGGCGCAGGCCGGGCTGGTCCGTCAGGCGCTGCACGCCCAGATCCTCGGCTTTCGCCATCCGGTCACTGGCGAGACCCTGCGGTTCGAGAGCCCGCTGCCGCCCGACATGGCCGCCCTCGAAGCCTTGCTCGGAAGCCTCTGACCGGATTTTGCAGCGGGCGAGCCTTGACTCCCGCTTGACCTGCCCGTGTCGTATGAAACCGGAATACAACCTGGGAGCGTCCGATGCTTGTGTCAGTCCTTACCGTTCTTCCCACTCACGATCTGCTCACGGCTTCGGCCATGGGCGCGAGCTTAGGCCTTGAGAATGTCTCGACGCACCCGTCATTTCAGATCGATCCGACCTTCGCGGCAGTGCCGCTGGGCAACGGAGACAGCTCCAGCCTCACCATGGAGTCCATGGAGATCGCGAGTTCCGAGAATTTCGTGGTGCGCGGGTTCCTGGACGTGGACAGCCAACAGAACCTGCCACGGGAGGTCGGCGGCCAACCCATCTTCGCCGATCCAGTCATTGCGCCCTTCATCACCTGCGGCGGCACGCCGCCCGTGGGAGGCGTGCCGCAGGTCAAGGCCGGCCTGAACGTTGCGGCCCTGGCGGCGCGCGGCCTGAATGGCGACGAGGTCGCGGTGGCGATCATGGACACCGGCATCAACCTGGCGCACCTGCGCGCCAAGCTGGGCGCCGGCGCGACGATCAATCTGGACGTGGCGAATTCCTGGCGGCCGGCCGGTGTGACCACCTCGCCGGGCGCTCACCCCGTCGATCATGGCAGCATGTGCGCCTTCGATGTCCTGATCGCCGCGCCCAAAGCGACGCTGCTGGACTATCCCCTGCTGCGTAGCAGCGCCCCGGGCGGCGCCCAGACGGGCCGAACCTTGAGCATCGCCGTGCAGGCCTATGCCCAGTTGATCGCCTTCTGGGCGGTGGCTTTCGCTCCCGGCGGCGCGCCGCTCTACAAGGGGCTGGTGGTGAACAACAGCTGGGGCATCTTCCACCCGAGCTGGGACTTTCCGCCGGGCCATCCGGGTCGCTACATCGACAACCCGAACCATCCCTTCACGGGCCTCGTGTCCCTCCTGGCGCGCAGCGGTGCGGACATCCTCTTCTCCGCCGGCAACTGCGGCGCGAACTGCGCCGACCTCAGATGCCAGGGCAAGACCACCCGGACGATTGTAGGCGCCAACGCCAGCTTGGACGTCCTCACCCTGGCCGGCTGCGACACCCTGAACGCCCGCGTGGGCTATTCGTCCCAAGGCCCCTCGATCGCCCACATGCCTCAGAACAAGCCGGACGTGACCACCTACACCCACTTCCTGGGATCCGAGGCGTTCGGCGCGAATTCACCCGACAGCGGCACGTCGGCGGCTTGCCCGGTCGCCGCTGGCTGCGTCGCGGCCCTGCGCACCAAGCTGCCCCGCGCCACGACCCCCGGCATGGTGTTCGACGCCCTTCGGAACACCGCGACACCCAAGGGCGGGGCACCGGGCTCGACGGGCTGGAACGGCGATTACGGCCACGGCGTTATGAATCCGAACGCCGCCGCACTGGCCTTGGGCGTCTGATTGGCGATAAGCCGTGACTGAGTCCAACAAGTCCAACACCGCTCTGATGACCGTCACCGGAGCCGACCGGGCTCCGACGCTCGCCGAGGCGGCGGCACAACTCGGTCTCGCGGAGGGAGACCTCAATGGTGCGTTCGGGGTCATTCCAATTGATCCAGGGCGACAACTCTACACCGTCGAAGTGCAGGCCGACCGGCTATCCAGTCCTGCGGCGCGTTCAGAGACCTACCGCGGCCCCTTCTCGAACCCAGAGATCGCCCCCTTTGGGCCGATCAAAAGCAGCGAAACCGAGACCGACGAGGGCTGAGCTCGCACATCGAAGCTCTGTGCGTTGTGAGATTCCATCGCCTTGATGGCGCCAACATCGACGCCTAGAAAGTCCCACTAACGCAGTAGGACACTCGGGTCGCTTCCGTCAGGTGATCTACCGCCACCGCAACCGCGTACTTATCTAGGGGTTGAAGGGGGGCGATTTGGTTCTTGCGCGCGAGGTTTCGCGCGCCGGCCCGGACGTCCAGGAAATCTAAGGGGATAGTTCATGGCCGCAAGCGCCCTGTCAGTGATGTCGCCGGATGGCGGCCTAAGTCGATACCTGTCAGAAATCCGCAAGTTCCCGATGCTCGCCAAGGACGAGGAGTTCATGCTCGCCAAGGCCTGGCAGGAGCATGAGGATCCCGCCGCCGCCCACCGCCTGGTCACCAGCCACCTGCGCCTGGTGGCCAAGATCGCCATGGGCTATCGCGGCTACGGCCTGCCGATTGGCGAGGTGATCTCCGAGGGCAACGTCGGCCTGATGCAGGCGGTCAAGAAGTTCGATCCCGACCGGGGTTTCCGCCTGGCCACCTACGCCATGTGGTGGATCCGCGCCTCGATCCAGGAATACATCCTGCGCTCGTGGAGCCTGGTGAAAATGGGCACCACGGCGGCCCAGAAGAAGCTGTTCTTCAACCTCCGCAAGGCCAAGAGCGAGATCTCGGCCCTGCAGGAAGGCGACCTGCACCCTGACCAAGTCAGCGTCATCGCCACCAAACTGGGCGTGCTCAACGAGGAAGTCATCTCGATGAACCGGCGTCTCAGCGGCGGCGACGCCTCGCTGAACTCGCCGATGCGCGCCGATTCGGAAAGCGAGTGGCAGGACTGGCTGGTCGATGACAAGACCCCCAGCCAGGAGACCGTGGTCGCCGACTCCCAGGAGAAGACCCTGCGCATGGGCCTGCTGGAAGAGGCGATGACCGAGCTCACCGACCGCGAGCGCCATATCCTCACCGAGCGCCGGCTGAAGGACGATCCGACCACCCTGGAAGAGCTCGCCGGCCAGTACGGCGTCAGCCGCGAACGCGTGCGCCAGATCGAGGTTCGCGCTTTCGAAAAGCTGCAGAAGTCGATGAAAGCCGCGGCGGTAGAGAAGCGGTTGGTAGATGCGTAGGGGGTGTCTGCGGAATGGGGACATTTCCGCTTTGGGCTTTTTGGCCCCGCCGAATGCCGGTAAAATAATGGGAATCTATTGGCTGTAGCCCGGCCATGTAGGGGGCGTGTGATATGGATAGCTACTGGAGTGAATTCACGAAGGACTATCGAGAAGCGCCGCGCTTTCAGTATTTTCCACACGCCCATGTCGGCACCGACACCTTCCCCAAGATGGTCGGAGTCCTCGCGAAATTCCAGGGTCATGAGTGGAACCAGGACGCGGTGATGAAGGCCCTCCGCGACGCACATCTGACAAGCGGCGATGGCGCTGGCGGCCGAATGATCAGAAAGGCCGCAGAGAACTTGGGCTTATTCTGGTTCGACAACAAAATTCTTTGGCTTACCCCCGCCGGCCGAGCCATTGCTGATGGGGCACCCAGCAAGCCGATGTTTGAACGCCTTCTATGGCGTTATCAGCTCAGCAATCCGGTGAACGATGGTGCGCTCGGCTTTAGTATCTACCCTCATCATGCCCTCATCGAAATACTCGCAAGTGTAAGCGATTACGTGTCTCGTGATGAGTTCATCCTGTTTGTGGGCCGAGTACGCACCCGAGACGACATACCAGCTGTAATTGAACGCGTCAAAGCTTGGCGAAAACTCAATCCTATTCAACAAGATGGCGTAATCAAACAGCTAGGACCGGAGTTCAAGCGGCGTGAGACTGATGCCAGCTATGCGCTGGGATTCCACGCGTCGGTTTCGTATCTAGACCGATACACGGACGAGCGAGGACGGAAAGGTATAAAATTTGGTGGAACGGGCCGGGGACGAGCCATAAACCTCCTTGCTGCGAACAAGCACAGCCCGATTATTGACTTCGCTTCCGACGGGGACTGCATCGCCTTTTACGGGGACACTGAGCAAGTCTCCGATCAGACCGCAAATATAGACTATTTACTTGACACGTCTCAGTATGAGAAAGCCGTCGATGCCTTCGCAAAGCTACCAATGTCGCTACGGCGAGGCATGACACTGAAGCAGTTCAAAGACGCTGTGTTTCTGGAGAAGGACCTCGAAGATTACCTAGAAAAGAATCTTGGTATAATTGAGCCGGGACTGAATTTGATCAAGCGGCAACGCAGCACCGAAGCGGGAACGATTGACATTCTTGCGCGCTCCACAAGTGGCGATCTTGTTGTAATTGAGCTGAAAAAGGTGCGAGCGTCCGACAAAGTCTTTGGCCAACTCTGTCGCTATATGGGCTGCATGATGAAGCATCATGCAGCCATTGGACAAGTCACGCGCGGCTATATCATCGGCAGCGAGATAGATCTGAAGCTCGAATACGCGGCCAGTGTCTTGCCTGCCGGCTTGGTAAATTTGCGGCGCTACAAGCGAGACCCATCCAACGGTGCAATATTTATAGCGGCGTAGTCGTTAAACGACACTCACGCTAACGCGGCTATCATATTCCACGAGGACGACGTCGGTATCGTGCGCGTCACGCGCGGCTCTAAGCTTGTCATCAATGTGGGATCCCACGATAACACCCACAACGTTTCCTCCACCAGCAAGGTTCTTGCGCACCCATCCCATGTATCTGGAAAGCTGACCGAATACCTTGTCCGCCGACCTGCCTTTCTTAAGTTCCACTACCACGTACTCACCGGATTTCGTGTCTCTGCAAAGCAAATCGATAGGTCCCACGGTCGTACCATACTGGCGGCCCTCTAAAGCCAATTGCCGGCCCAGCCGCCTCCCGAAGGCCGCCAGATTGGCTTGTATGTTATCCTCTAGGGTCTTCTCGCTGATCATCATCGAGCGGAACTCACGCAGTTCAGACGACGACGCTCCCATGACCTTCTTGACGTGGGTAGCCGATTCCAAATCACCTCTCGACGTATAGATCTCCAGAGCTGTCTCACGAGTGGGCCTGAGAGCCTGGTCCCCCATCCAGGCGACAAATTCCTTCTCGTCAGCAAAGACGATGTAGGTGCCGTTCGCAGCATATTCGTCTAACCAAGCCCTAGTCTCACGCCGCAAACTACTGTTTCGGAGTGTGAGCGAGTGGTGTTGGTCAACGTCAATCAGGCCGGACAGCGTCCACATTTTGAAGGCGTATGGCCGATTTAAGCGTACGGTGTTGTAGATTGAGCTGCGTTTGGCGCCGCCGATCGCGTACGCATCGCATGCACTTGAGATCGCTCTGCGCTCAGATAAGTCAAGCTGTCGATAAAGATCGATTTCGTCAGCTACTTTGTCGATGTCCGAGTATGATTTTGCTCGCGCTACAAACAAAACATATTCCTCGCCCGTAATATTACCATCCAAAGATTGCATCAGGCGCACAAGAAAAGGGACGGGATGGAGTTTAATCGACTGGAGCATCCTCGATGAAATCACGGGGTTCCAAAATTGATACCGCAAAGACTGGATCGCGAGGACATTGGATACACTTTCAGGTTCATGCAAGAACGCACGTCCGGCGTCTGTAATCTCGACGAGGTGTGACGGATCGACCCAAGCGAGCCCGAGGACGGCCATGACTTGCTTCAACATCCGGGCCAAAGGCGCGCCGCTGGCAGCCGAGATACCCTCATCTCTAAGCCGGCTTATGTAGGCTTCCTGGCATTCCCTCCACGGTGCTGTTCCTTCGAACTCTTGAAGGACTGCCAAACGGTTTCGGATGCCGTCGGATGTGACAGCGAGCCCTTTCGGCTGATACCAATAGGAGTGATCGCTGGCGTAGCGCGTAACGAACCGCTTCCAATGCGGTGATAGCGGAAGCGTCTTGCGGGTCATCAGACCAGCTTAAGCTGGTTATCGTCAGCCTCCGGCGCGGCGCGGCCATAGGTCTTCCTTTTGTGCTTGCCCGCTGCGTCCGGCCCTGATGTACCTACGTCGGCTTCCGCCAATGCCAGCAATTCCTCCTTACCAGGATACTTAGCTCTCCCGACGAGCAGCAGGGGTTCGCCCTCGCGCGCGCGCGCGATTCTTCGCCCTGCGAAATCCAAGTAGCGCTGGCTTATGTCGATTCCGATCCAGCGACGACCCATCTTCTTTGCTACGACGCATGTCGTGCCCAACCCCGCAAAAGGATCGAGGACGATTTCGCCTTCAAAGCCGTCCGTGGCCCCGTAGGTGTAGAGCCGGATGAGTCGGGCTGGAAGTTTTTCAGGAAACGGTGCGGGGTGACCATCCTCGCGTTTCACATCTTCCGGATACATAAACCAAACCTGTTGAGCCAGATCGAGCCACTCTCCCCTACCAAGTTTATTGGCCTCTTTAACCACGGGATCAAATTTCGGCGGCTTGCCGGCCTTCACGTAGACATTGATGAATTCAATAGTGTTATTCTCTAGAATATTGCCTGGATATGGATAACTTCCAAACATCATCTTAGACGTCTGTTTTTGCCAAATAAACAGACCATATCGTTCCAAATCAGTCTCTCTCAGAATTTTTGACTCAATGTCGAAGGCGATATTCTTGAGATGGCGAGTGTGCTGGTCAATAAGGGCTTTTGGTATGGGCAAGATGGGAGTGTTTATGCAGAGTTTTCCGTTAGGCCGCAGCACGCGGGCGCACTCAGACCATACGCGCTGCATGTCGGCGAGGTAATCATCGTAGGTTTCCCATCCCGCCGACCCGCCATCATACTCGACAGCAGTCCAATAGGGTGGGGAGGTCACAACTAAGTCGACACAGCCGTCCGGCCACGAATTCATGACCTCAGCGGCATGCCCGACATAGAGCCGGCCGACAGGCGAGGAATCGGTTGTCCTGGGATTAGATTCTTGCATGCCTCACTTCTCGTCGGACTCCGTCAAAGAGGCAAGGCGCATGACCTTTCCCGCGCCATATCCTCACCGAGCGCCGGCTGAAGGACGATCCGACCACCCTGGAAGAGCTTGCCGGCCAATACGGCGTCAGCCGTGAACGCGTGCGCCAGATCGAGGTTCGCGCCTTCGAAAAGCTGCAGAAGTCGATGAAAGCCGCGGCGCTCGACCGCAACCTGATCGACGCCTAGCGGGGTTTGGCCCCTGCTCGGCCCTGGGCGGCCTGTTCCTTGGCCGCCTTCGCCACGGCGTTGGCGCGCGCGTCGCCGTAGGTCTGGCGCAGGGTCTCGGCGGCGAAGTTGACGCTCATCTGCGTCGCCGTGCCCGAACGGTCGATGTCGGCCGACGCCGCGCTCCCCGTGGCCGCGCCGATGTCGATCATGCCCGTGGGATCGAATGCGCCGAGCACCGCCAGCGCGATGGACGCGCCCGAGAGGCCCCCGCGCTCGGCGTCAACCTGCACCTTGAACGCGCCGGTCTCCTGGCCTGTCGCCGGATCGATGACGCTCACCCGCCCCTTGGCCTGGTTGTCGTCGCCGATCAGCATGGCCTTGAGCGGATTCTTGAAATGCACCCGCTCCAGATCGATCCGCAGGGTGATCGCTCGGCCCTCGTCGCCGTAGAGATGCGCCTGCCGGGCCACGGCGGCGCGCAGCAGCACAGAGAAACCGTCCGCCCCAGGCCCGGCCGCCGCGGCATGGGTCACCTCGACCGCCGCCACATGGGTCTGTTCGTTGGCGCTTGGGGCGGGGATGCTGGCGCAGGCGCCGAGGGTCAGGGCGACCGTCAGGGCCGCGAGACCGGCCCTTCCTCCCAAGGACACTGGGCTGCCTTCGAACATTCCGAACCTCGTCTGCCACGGGCCGTGGTT
>JAYUBD010000042.1:0-2696 GCA_043740995.1 Caulobacteraceae bacterium
GGCTTCTGGCCGGACCTTGAGACCCTGCGCGCCCAGTGGCGGGCCGACGCGCGGTGGGAACCGGCGATGAGCGCGGGGACGCGGGCGCGGGAATATGGACAGTGGAATAAGGCGGTGCAGAGGACGCTGGGATGGGCGGACGGGTAGCGGGTTGGAGGCTAAGGCGCCGACCAGGATGTCAACACCACCGATCCCCGCGGCCGCTACGCCGCCCTTCAGGATCGCCTTGAGGTTCTACCGCATTTCGCCGGATCCGCGACGCGGAGGTGATTTCTTGATCAGGCCGGTACTTGCGCCGGCGCAGTCTGGTCTTCCATTTCGAAATGTTCACGCTGCTCGCGAGCAGGCGCAGTGAGGGCGTTCTCTCCGCAAGACACGCCGGCCGCATCACTCGACGTCCTTCAGGATTTTCTCGATGGCTGTGAGGCGAGTTCTGACGTCGTCAAGCGTGCTCTGGATGTATGAGAGCGTGGTCACCGTCTCGGACTGGGCGGCCCCCGCCGTTTCCGCGATTTGGCGGTAGGCTCCATCATTGGCGAGGCGGGCCTTCGCCTGCTGGAGGGCTGAGAAATACCGCATGCCGAAGATCAGCAGGACGGTCCCAAGCGAGAGAGACAGGGTCAAAACATAAATGTTCGCAGACATGGGAGTCCTCTATTTTTCAGGTTTGGTTGTCAGGGATTTTGCCGCTTCACTGATCGCGGCCGGCGTAAGCTCAACGTCGAATTTGTTGACTTCAAAATAGTTGAGGGCCTTGCCGTCGCGAGACAGCTCGAGCCGGCTGGTGACGAGCCCGGCATCCTCCAGTTTTTGCAAATGCAGATGCAGCAATGGCCGGCTGATGCCGATCTCGCGGGCGATCTGGCTGACATAGTTGCGCCCACCGGAGGCCAGCGCCGCGACAATTCGCAGCCTGTGCGGATTGGCAAGCGCCGCCAGCGTCGCCAGCAACTGGTCCCCTCCGCTCGGCGTGTGCGATTTGTCTTTCATATGTAAGAAATACTTGACGTATGTCAGATCGTCAAGCGAAAAGTGGCGAGCCCGCAATCGCCGGCTTCGATCGGCGGCTGGCAAGTCGCCGCACGAACCGTAATACGGCGCGAGACCCCCAAGGGAGATCGCCGTCATGTGCCGCAACATCAAGACCTTGCATAACTTTGAACCACCGGCCCTGGATGAGGAAATCCGGGCCTCGGCCCTTCAGTTCGTCCGCAAACTGAGCGGCTTCACTCACCCGTCGAAGGCCAATGAGGCCGCCTTCGATCACGCGGTCGATCTCATCACGGCTTCGGCGCGCGAATTGCTCGATGCTCTGGTAACCGCCGCGCCGCACCGTGATCGCGCCGATGAAGTCGCGAAGGCCCGGGCCAGAGCGGCGGCGCGCTTTGGCGAGGCGCGACGCGCCGGTTGATCAATCGGGGGGCGGTCATGCCATCCTGGCCTATAGGGATCACGGCCAAAATTCGCCGGGGCCGGCACGCCGATGGTCGGCGCGGCGTTTCCATCCCCGGCCAGCGCCGACCCGGCGCCGGCAGCCTTGTCGCCCTGTTCCGCAACCGCTAAGGCCGACGCCTTCTCGGAGACTGCCATGCCCGACGCCGAAAATCTGATCGACACCCTCAAGCTCGAACGCATCGAGGTGAACCTGTTTCGCGGCACCGCGCCCGCCAATCAGGGGCCGCGGATTTTCGGCGGTCATGTGATCGCCCAGGCCCTGCTGGCCGCCTATGAGACCGTGCAGGATCGCGTCTGTCACTCGCTGCACTGCTATTTCATCCGTCCGGGCGATCCCTCCGTGCCCATTCTCTACGACGTGGACCGCGCGCGCGACGGTCGCACCTTCACCACGCGGCGGGTGACGGCGATCCAGCACGGCGAACAGATCTTCAACCTGGCCAGTTCCTTTCAGGTTTCGGAGACCGGCCTGGAACACCAGGACGACATGCCGGGCGTGATCCCGCCGGCAAATCTGGCGCCGGACGAGCGTCAAGGCGACTTGGCGCGGCCCATCGAGATGCGCCACGTCGATCCTCACGACTTCTCCAGCCCCAATGTCTCGCCGCCAATCCAGAACATCTGGATGCGCGCCGCCGCGCCGCTGGGCGACGATGTCGCCATCAATCAGGCGGTGATCGCCTATGCCTCGGACATGTCATTTCTGTCGACCGGCATGCGTCCGCACGGACTGTTCTGGCAGACGCCCGGCCTGCAAACCGCCAGCCTGGACCATGCCCTGTGGTTCCATCGACCGTCACAGTTCAATGACTGGCACTTGTTCGCGCAAAAAAGCCCCTCGGCCTCCGGCGCCCGAAGTTTCAATCTCGGCGAGATCTACAATGCCGACGGTCGGCTCGTCGCCTCGATGGCGCAGGAAGGTCTGATGCGTTACCGACCCCCTGCCGCGTCGTGAAGTTCGACTGCGTGCCGGCCCTATGATCCCGGCTTCACCAGGATCTTGATCTGGCGCTTATCGGTCTGCAGGCGGGTGAAGGCGGCCGGGGTTTCGTCGAGGCCAACCACGCCGGTGATGATCTGACCATATTCGGTGGCGCCCTCGGACAGGTTGCGCAGAGAGGCGGCGAATTCCTCCGGCGTATAGCCCAGCACGAAACGCAGCTCGATCTCCTTGGTGATCATGATCATCGGCTCGATCTGGTCGGTCTGCATGCAGACCCCCGCCACCACGATTCGGGTTC
>JAYUBD010000043.1:0-2696 GCA_043740995.1 Caulobacteraceae bacterium
GAAGACGAGGAACGCATTTTACCCGTACAGATCAATGGCAAGCGCCGCGGCGAAATTCGCGCCCCGGCGGGCGCCCCTTCAGAAGTGGTGGAACAACTCGTGCGCGACGATCCGGAGATCACCCGACGCCTGGAAGGCCTGACAGTGCGCAAGATTATCGTGGTGACGGATAGGATTGTTAATCTGGTGGCGGCCTAGCATGAACACCGACCCACGCTTGCGGGCCGCCCGCTCATGGTTGGCGGTCGTGGGGCTCAGCGTCGCGGCGAGCGGTCTCGCCGGTTGCGGGTTTACGCCCCTTTACGCCAGTCCTGGCGCCGTGTCCGGTCTCGGCGCCATCAATGTTGTCGTCCCCGACGGCCGCGTGGCCTATTTGCTGCGAGAGGATCTCGATGACGCCCTGGGCCATGACAAGTCGGCCGCGCCTGCCTGGCGGCTTGATCTGGCTCTGGAGCAGGCGCGTGACCCGCGGGGTTTGCGCCTCGATAATGTCGCCGAGCGCTACGAGCTTGGCCTGATTGTCAAATTTACCCTGACGCAATTGGCGACCGGTCGCGTCGCCCATAGTGGGACGGTGCAGACCGAAGTGAGTTACGAGGCGGCGGATGCACCCTATGCCGGGATCGCCGCCCGCCTGGACAGCCAAAGCCGGCTCGCCGCCGACGCCGCGCGCCGCATCCAGATCGAACTGGCGGCCTGGATGGCCAAAGCCAAGACGCCCTGACCGCTTGACGCCATGATCCTGAAACGGCGCCCTGACATCGATCGATTTATCGCCGCGCCGGGCAAGGGCATCCTCGCCGCCGTGATTCATGGTCGCGACCTGGGCGTCGTGCGCGAGCGGGCGCAGGCGCTGGCGGTGGTCAGCACCGCCCGCCCGGACGATCCGTTTGATGTCGCGCTCATCTCCGAAGCCGACCTCGACGCAGACCCCGGTCGGCTCGAAGGGGAATTGATGGCGATCTCGATGATGGCCGGCCGCCGGTTGGTGCGCCTGCGGCTATCAGGGGACAAATCCGCACATGATCGGCTGGCCGCCGAGGCCCTGTCCCTGCATCTGGACGGCAAGCTCAATCCGGATGCCTTCCTGATCATTGAAGCGGGGCCCCTCGGCAAGGACTCGGCGCTGAAAAGGATTGGGGAAAAGGCCTCGGGCTGCGCCGTTATTCCCTGTTACGAGGATGAAATAGCGGATCTGTCCCGCTTCACCCGCGAGGCGCTAACCAGGGATTCGCTTAGCCTGACCTCCGAGGCGCTTGAGCTGTTCGTGCGCCGTTTGCCGCACGAACGCGGGGTCGCCCGGCGCGAGATCGAGCGCTTGACGCTGTTTCTGGATCCAGGCTCCGGTCGCAACGGGACCGCGGCGGACCTCGCCGGCTTCTTCGGCGTGGAGCCTGAGGCTTCGCTGATGGATGCCGCCAATGATGCGTTCGGCGCCCGGCTGGCGGCGGCGCAGGCCGGCCTGCGCCGCGCGGCGCAGGAAGGCGAGGCGGGGCCCGCCGCCGTTCGCGCCCTGGGCCTGCATCTTGGCAGGCTGCGCCGGGTGGCGACCCTGCAGAAGTCCGGCACGCCGGTAGAGACCGCCGTCAAGAGCGCCGGCGTGTTCTGGAAAAATGAACGTGAGTTCCTGCGCCAGCTACGCGCCTGGACCCTACCGGCCCTCGACATTGTGCAGGCCGACATCCTCAACGCCGACCGTGCCTGCAAACAGGCCGGATCGCCGGATCGGCTTCTGGCCGAGCGTCTGGCCCTCACCATCGCGGGGCGCGCCAGGCGGTTGGGGCTGTAGCCGCCTAGCGGGCGGGCGCGCGCCGCGTCAACCGGGCGCAGACATCGTCAAGTTGTTCAAGACTGGCATAGGAGATCCGCAACTCGCCGGTCTCTCCCGCGCCGCGGATTTCGACGCTCAGGCCCAGCTCATTGGCGAGCAGCCGCTCAAGATCCAGGGTGTCGGGGTCGCGCCCGACGTTCACCTTGGCCGGCAAGGGCAACACCGCGCCCCGGGCGCGCTTGGCGATGGCCTCGGTCTGGCGGACGTTCAAACCTTGCTTGATGATCCGCTGGGCGATTTCCACCGCATCATCGAGATCCAACAAAGCCCGGGCATGGCCGGCAGTCAAACGCCCGGACTCCAGGTGCTCCTGAACCGCGATCGGCAAGCGCATCAGCCGAAGGGTGTTGGCGACGTGGCTCCGGCTCTTGCCGACGGTCTTGGCGATCGTCTCGGTGCTGCGGGTAAACCGCTTGGCCAGCGCGGCATAGCCCCGCGCCTCCTCCAGCGCGTTGAGATCGGCGCGCTGGACGTTTTCGATCAGCGCGACCTCCATGACTTCCATCTCGTTGAGGTCGCGAACCAGGGCGGGAATGGCCCTGAGGCCCGCCAGTTGCGCCGCGCGCCAGCGGCGTTCGCCGGCCACGATCTGGTATTCCCCCGGATGGTCGGGCAGAGGACGAACCAGGATCGGTTGGATCACGCCGCGCTCGCGGATCGACGCCGCCAGTTCATCGAGGTGGTCGGTGTTGAATATGCGGCGAGGCTGTTCGGAATTGCGCCGGATCAATTCGATCGGCACATCCAGCACGCCCGCCGCGCGCCGCCCTTCCGGCGTGGTCGCCGCCTGCGCTTCGTCCAACAGCGCCGAGAGACCCCGTCCCAGGCCACGCCGACCTTCCGCCATCAAACACCCTCTCCCACC
>JAYUBD010000044.1:0-2693 GCA_043740995.1 Caulobacteraceae bacterium
CGTCGCGAAATATTGAAACCGGCGACCGCGATTTCCCCCGCGGTCCCTCCGCTTACGTCAATCGAGGTTTCCAATCTGTCACCCAGGATGCCGCAGCCAGCAGAACCCTGACGCGCCGTACCGCTGTTCTGCATTCGTCAGCAGCGGACAAGCTTAACCTTAGATCGCTAAAGCAACGGTTGTTTATCTCCATCAATATTGCCAAGCCACGGACAAGCTTGAGCTAATTGAATTTCAAGCTTAACCATAGCCTCAAGACACACCCGCGATGCCACGTCGATGTCCGCTTGAACGGCGGGTGGTGTGGCTTGCGGGACTGCGGCGTTTTGACATAGGCACGCCGCGCGGCGTCTGCTGACTTGCGCCGCAAGGGCTGGCCAGTAGACGGGCGTCATCCAAAAGACCGACAGCGTGAGTCGGCATCCTGGAACGAGGTCCCACTGGTCCGTTGGGAACCTTCTTGCGGGCGCCTGCCTTGCCCGCGTTGGCCTGAGGGCGCGGCTACCGCCTGATGGCCGCAGGAAACCTCTCCGGCGGCAAGTATGGAGCTACCTCGCGGTTGGGCCGTTCCTGTCGGGGGCCGACACACCGAGGAGTCATCGCATGAGGGCCAGAGACCTTCGGGCTATCGCCTTTTGCGCCGTCACGACAGTTCTGGTGCTTGGACTCTGCGGCCTCGTGACCCGCAACTATCTGGCGTCCGTCGGGCTCGGGGCGGCCTATGCCGCCCTGGCGCTGACTCGCCCGCGGATGTTGCGCGTCTTCCGACGTCTGCGCGGCGATCCGGACTGGGGCGGGTACTACAAGAACGACTAACCCTTCTACTCACGAGGGATCATCGTGAGGGGGAAGCGAAGGGCTCCAGATACAGCCAACGACCCTGTTCTCGCCGGCTGACTGATTCAAATCAGACGCGACAGAGGCTAGGCCGGCAGCGCCGTAGAGGCCGGGGCGGCGCTGGGCGCCGCGCGCGCCTGGAGAACCGCCAATTCGTTGTCCTGCAGCCTGACCGCGGTCAGGGCGCCGGTCGTGTAGGCGCCGCTGTCGAGGCCGATGCGATGTTCGGTTATTTGCGGTTGGTCACTTATCCAGACGTGACCGTGCACGATCACCTTCTCGAAAGGCCCCGGCTGGTCCACAAAACCGCGCCGGATCCACAACAGGTCTCGTTGCGTCTGGGCGGAAAGCGGGGCGCCCGGCCGAATTCCCGCATGGACGAACGCGTAGTCGCCCACCTGGACCATGAGCTCAAGGTTCTGAAGCAGGCGCAGATGCGCCGCGGGCATCCGCTCCAAGAGTTCGTCCCGCGCCCGCGAAAGGCCTTCTTCGCCCTCTTCAGAGCTGGGCGGGATCACGCCATAGGAGGTGAGGGTCTCCGCACCGCCAAAGCTCAGCCAGGGGGCGGCGTCCTGCGGCGCCTCGAGGAACGCCAGGAGCGCCTCCTCGTGATTGCCCATCAACAGGTGAAGTTCGACATCCCCGCGCCGATACAGCCAGACGAGCGCTTCCAACACCTTGGCCGAGTGAGGACCTCGATCCACATAATCGCCGCAGAAGATCAGGATCGGGCGTCGGCCCCGCGCGAAGGCGGCGTAGTCGGCGGCGATCTGGGCCAGAAGGGCCTTCATGAGGTCATAGCAGCCGTGGATGTCGCCGATGGCGTAGACGAGCGCGCCCGACGTGCTGGACGTGGTCGCGGTGGTGTTCACCATCGGTGACTGCCGCCTGCCCGGCGCCGACGGTGAGAAGCAGACATCCGGGTCAGGTCCGCGGCCATGGCGTTGTAACCCAGCCGGACACGTTCCGGCTGCCAACTCGCCTCCTGGCGCAGGTCGGCCCAGCGGTTATGGTAATCGACAAGCACCGGTCTCGGCACGCCGGCGCTGATCGCCCGACCATAGGCGCGGCGAAGTCGCTGGTCGGCGACCATCAGATCGTCAAAGGAGGGGCGACCCGCGACGCGCGCATGCGACCGGTTGTGCGGCGGCGCTGATTTCACACGCATCGGCCGGACGACCGGCGCGGCGACCGGTTGAGGCTGCACCTGAGCGTTGGCGGCCAGATGCAATGAAGACAGATCACTTGGTCGGACGCGCGTGACCGCCGCCACGGCCGCCTGCGGCTGCCCCGATGATGAAACCGCATTGTGCTGCGGCAGGAGGACAGCGGCGGCTGAGATGCCGGACAGGATCACCGCCCCCAGCACGCCAAGCCTTGCCGCCGGAACGCGCGCCGGCCTTGGCGCGGCCGGATCGATCCGACCAACCACAGCGCTCGCCCCGCGATCCGCACTGTGGATCGAGGGCTTGCCCGTGGCCTCCAGGAATATCGCCTCCAGTTCGGCGGCGACCGAAGGGACCTTCACGGGGACCAGGTTCGACTTCATCTGCGGGGAGGCCGCCATGGGGTGGACTGGGTCCATTTCTGCGCTCCGAGAGGACCGCCGCGTACGGCAGCTAAATGTCTTGGGTGGCAGTTCGATCCGTCGCCAAACGCACTTGGTCGGCGAAAAAGCCGCAAGCGCCGCGGATCGGACCAGCGATCGCCCAATCCTGCCCCGGGAGCGCCTCAAAAAAGCCTAGGCCTCTCTGGCATCACGATGCTTGGTCTAAACGGGCGTCGCGACCAGCATTCCGGGAAGCTCTACTTTAAAATCAACCGCCCTAAATAGCTTAATCCGCGTTCACTGCAGC
>JAYUBD010000045.1:0-2688 GCA_043740995.1 Caulobacteraceae bacterium
GTGGGCGGCGCAACCAAGGCGGCGCGGGTCGTGGTCAAGACCTTCACCTTGGCCGGCCTGCCGCTACGCGAGGTGACCTTCTTCGAGGGCGGCAGCGGGATCGGCGACGGCGTCGCCGGCGTGCTTGGCCAAAACGTCCTTGGCTTGGCGGATGTGGAATATGATTTGGCGAATGGCTCGGTCCGCATGATCAGGTCATCGGGCTGCGACGGTCGCAACATGGCCTATTGGGCGGCGGCGCATCCGGCCTCGACCCTGGAGATCGTCGTTCCGAGGGAAGAGGATCCGCGGACGATCAGCGTGGCCCTGGTCAATGGCGTCCGGATGAAGGTGATGTTCGATTCCGGCGCCGGTTCATCGGGTATGACGGTCGCTGCGGCCCGGCGGGCCGGGATCAATCTGCGAGGCGCCGGTGTCGAGCCGGGCGGCTCCGTCGCCGGGTTCGGCCCCCGACAGGTAGCGTCATGGATCGTACCGGTGGACAGTTTCACGTTGGGCGATGAACAGGTGCTGCACACGCGAATTCGCGTGGTTGATATGGAGACGCGGAACATTGATTTGCCGGTCGATGAGATCGACATGTTGATCGGCGCGGACTTTTTCCTGTCGCACCACATCTATGTTTCGAACCAGCAGAAGAAGATGTTCTTCACCTTCAATGGCGGCCCTGTGTTTAATCTCGAGGTGGGTCGGGGTTCCGGGTCGCCTGCGACGTCTGCCGTGGCGTCTCCATCCCCCGACACGGCAAGGACGCCGACCGACGCCGACGGCTATGGTCGGCGGGGCGCCGCGTTCGCGGCCCGGCGTGACTATGGGCCGGCAATCGCCGATCTGAGCAGGGCGATCGCCCTGGCGCCGGGAGAGGCGGAATACCCCTATCAGCGTGGCCTGGCCCATCTCGGCGCCGGGCAGTCCGACCTGGCCATGGCGGATTTCGACCAGGCCTTGATGCTCAATCCGAACGATGCGCCGGCGCGGCTGGCCCGGGCGAGATTGCACGTCGCCGCACACGACAAGCCCGCCGCGATCAGGGACCTGGAAGTGGCGGCGCGATCCGCGCCACCCGAAGGTGAGCTGGGCCTGGAAATCGCCGGCTTGTTTACCATGGCTGATGATGCTCCGGCGGCGATCAGCCAGTACGACCTCTGGATCCGGACCCACGCGGACGACAGCGCCCAGATCCAGGCGCTCAACGGGCGGTGCTGGGCCAGGGCGATATTCAATCAAGATCTCGATAAGGCCTTGGGCGATTGTAACCGGAGCCTGCGGCTGAGCGCCCAAAATCCGACGACGCTGGACAGCCGTGGACTGGTTCACCTGCGGCGCGGCGAGCTAGATCTGGCGATCCTGGACTATGACGCCGTCCTGGCCGCGACGCCGAAATCGGCCTGGTCCCTCTATGGCCGTGGCCTGGCCCGGCTGCGAAAAGGCCAGACCGCCGACGGTCAGGCCGACCTGATGGCGGCCACCGCACTTCGGCCACAGCTGCCCGCCGAAGCGGCCGCGCACGGGATCGCGCCCTGAGCCGCCGACCCGGCCGCCGACAAGCTCATCCTCCCGACGCCGCCGACTGCGGAAGCGGCGAAAGGGTCATCAAGCGGACCTTGCCTGCCCCAGCGGCAAGCGACGATCCTCCCACAGGGTTGGCGCGCGCCACGAAGAGTACGAGAAGCGCCGTCATGGGTTTCGACTTCGGGAGACGACCATGAGCGAGCTTGAAGGCCGAGTGGCCCTGATCACCGGCGCGCAGCGGGGCATCGGCGCTGCCACCGCCCGCGCCCTGGCGGCGGCAGGCGCGCGGGTGTTCGTCACCGACGTCGGCGACGCCGGCGCCCTGGCGAGCGAACTGGGTGGTCTGTCGCGCCGCCAGGATGTCACCAGCGAGGCCGAATGGACCCAGACTGTCGCCTGGGTCCAGGCCGAGGCCGGCGGCCTCGACATCCTGGTCAACAATGCCGGCCTGTTCCTGATGAAATCCCTGGCCGACACCACGTTGGAGGATTGGCGCCGGCTGCACGCGGTCAATGTCGAGGGCGTATTCCTCGGCTGCAAACACGCGGCCCCGGCCCTGGCGGCGCGCGCCGATCGATGGCGTGGCGGCGCGGCGATCGTCAATCTCTCATCGATCGCCGGTCTGGTCGGCTCACCGATGACGGCCTGCTACAATGCTTCCAAGGGTGCGGTGCGGCTGTTGACCAAGGCTCTGGCCCTGGAGCTGGCGCCGGTGAAGATCAGGGTGAACTCGGTGCATCCCGGCGTAATCGAAACGCAGATGGGCCAGGAGGTGATCACCGGCTTTTCGGCCATGTTGGGGGCCGGCGACAATGAAGCGCGCCACGCCCTGGCCCTGCGCCATCCCCTCGGCCACCTGGGCCAGGACAGCAACATCGCCGACGCCATCACTTTTCTGGCGTCCGACCGGGCCTCGTTCGTGACGGGCGCGGAGCTGGTGGTCGATGGCGGGTTCACGGCGCAATAGGCGGCGGGCGCGCTACCAGTCCGACGTTGCGGACGGCGGCCTTCCCGGTGTCGAGGCGCATAAAGACGCCCCGGGGCGCCGCTGCTCTGGGACGGTTCCCTACCCGCCGGTCAGCCGGCTGATGTCCGCCCAGCCATAGGCGATTTCGGTGACGCCGCCGCCCCAGCCGCTCGCGGGTCGCCGCTGCATGGCGGCGCCGCCCAGATGAT
>JAYUBD010000046.1:0-2686 GCA_043740995.1 Caulobacteraceae bacterium
CTCCGGCAGAAGATATGCAGACAAAATGCGCTGAAGCTCATCCGCATCCCGTTTCTTCTGATATCCTGTGGCCTCGTCGATAAGTGCGATCAAACCAACGCGTGTTAGGCCCGAAAGTATTATTCGGCATCTATGAGCAATGGCTGCCTGCTGCCTCTGCAACGCTCCTTGGTTGTCAGCGGCGATGACCGCCTCGGCAAGTTCAATCAGAACATCGGACTCAAAACCGTGCGCCGTGTTATTGCCCACGCGAAATCTGATAGGATTGGCGATTCGCGCCAGTAACTCGTTGGAAACAAATGAAGAAAGCCGATTTTGAGCGGCAAAAAGCTCCAGACGATTCATACCCTTGATCATGGCGCCGCCCCTGGCCATTTCTAGCGCATCCAAGACGCCGTTGGTCGCGACTACTCGCCTGCCATCATCAAGGACATAACACGCAACCTCGATACCTCCGATCTGTACGGGCTTGTCAGGCGACCCGGCGATGGCACTGACGCTTGCATCGCCCCATCGGGCCTTCGCTGCCTCCCGCGCAATGCGCGAACGCTCCTGCGCCGATAAGGATCGCGACCTGGCGACGCCACCAAGGCTCTGCGGAGAATCAGTCATATCGCCCTCTTGCTTGCTGATGGGCGAGAGCTACTGCTTGCTGATCCGCTTAGCAAGCAGAATTGCGCATCCGCGTCGCTACTGCTTGCTCCACCGCTTAGCCGCAGCCTTCCGCGCGATCTCCGCGCGCCGTTCTGGTGTCATAGCCGCCGCGCGGGCCGCACCACCCTTGCGGCCCATCGCCTGCGCGGCCTTGTCCTTGCCGTCATCCGGCGCGCCGTCGTCGGCTTCGCCCGTCAGCACCTTCATGACGTGGACGGCGTTGCCAATGACGTCGGCGGGACGTTTGGCGCCTTTAGGTCCGGTGGGCATTATTCCTTGCCTCCCTTTGCCGCGAGAGAAAATAGATAGGCAACGACGGCACCCAATAGAGTGCTTATCGCGCCTCCCTCCACCACCTTTTCGAGCCCGAGGATGAGGGCAATCGGCAAGACCACGCCAACGGCCAAAAATTGAAGTGAGCGATAGCCCATGCCCATTTCGCTTCGGACTCGATGCCACACAACCGCGACAAAGCTAACGGGGACGGTCGCCGCTGCGATGATCTCAACCCAGAATTTCGCGTCCACGGTCGGGCATCTCCATGCTTTCCGCTAAGCATATAGTAGCGTCAGTCCTCGCGCGAGAGGGGCGTCAATCGGCGGCCGAATTGAAACTGAGGCAGTCCCAAGCCAGACACTGACTTGACACAACGCGGTCCCAATCGCATAGAGTGAGCGGGGGTCCGATATTCCTTTCTGGGGATAGATTTCGATCATGCCCTCACCTTCGATCCTATCCGGCGCAATCTTCATGACGCTCGCCATGTCCTGGGGCCCGGTCTCCGCCGCGCCGTTCAGCTTCAGCACCGGGGCCCCGGACGGCAAGATCGCCACCGCGTCCCGACCTGGAGCCGCCGGCGTACTGGAAACCGAGACCGCCGACGACTTCGTGATCGGCGCCGGCGTGTCCATCACCGGCGGGTCGTTCACCGGGCTTTTTCCCACCGGCCTCGGGCTGAGCGGGTTGAGTGGCGTCGAGATCGAGTTCTATCGTGTCTTTCCCTTCGACTCGGTCACGCCGCCATCCGGCCATGTGCCGACGCGCGTCAATTCTCCCTCCGACAACGCCATCGCCTCTCTGGACAGCGGCGCCGGCGACCTGAGCTTCACGGCCACGCTGTTGAACCCGAGCTTCACCGCCGCCAACTCGGTGGTTAACGGCATCAACCCGAGTCCCGGCCAATTCACCGGCGGAGAGGGTGCGGTCAGCGGTGAAGAGGTCGTGATCAATTTCACCTTCACCACCCCGCTCGTTCTCAGCGCCGGCCACTATTTCTTCAGGCCCGAGGCGGGCCTGACGAGCGGCTCCTTCCTCTGGCTGTCCGCCCCCAAGCCGATTGTCGCTCCCGGCACGCCCTTCACCCCCGATCTGCAATCGTGGATCCGCAACGCCAGTCTGTCGCCCGATTGGCTGCGGATCGGAACCGACATCACGCATCAGGGTCCGTTCAACGCCGCCTTTTCACTGATCGGGGCGACGGCGCCGGAGCCGGCGACATGGGCGATGATGCTCGCGGGGTTTGGCATGGTCGGCGCCACGCTCCGCCGGCGGCCGGCAAGGTCGGCGACCACCTAGCGGCCTCGCCACCCAGACGGGATCGTCATAGGTCACCGTCGTTCATCCGATAACAGGGCGCGGGCGCGTCCGCCGTCGCGGCCCGCGCGGCGTTCCGCGACGCCGCACAATCCGATCGCTCGCCTCGCCGGCGAATAGGCCCTTTCGCTGGGTGGCGAGGCTATCTAACCTGTCAGAATGTCGCACCTGCCCCGGATCATCATTCGCACCGTTCTGAGCGGGATTTTTGGGGCGTTCGCCCTGGCCGGGCCGGCGGCGGCCGATTGCAAGGTCGCTCGGATGCCGGAGCTTCGCGTGACCATGGCGGGCTCTCAACCCCTGGTCGCCGCCAGGATCAACGGCGCTGACGCCCGGTTTCTGGTCGATAGCGGCGCATTCTATAGCGTGATCACGCCGGTTGCGGCCGAACGCTACGGACTCAAACTGCAGGGGACATTCCAACCCATGGAAATGATCG
>JAYUBD010000047.1:0-2682 GCA_043740995.1 Caulobacteraceae bacterium
GAGCCCATGAGGCGCCCGCACCAGGCGGTCTCTGGCAAAATGCCTACCGCAAAGCGGAGCTGCCAATGCCCTTGTCAAAGCGGCAAGCCGGCGTCGTGCGCGTGAGGGGGCAACGCCTCTTCGCCAAAACCACGCGCGCCGGAACAGACCCACAACCCGGATGTCTGGCGCCGGGCCGGTAATTGCGGGCTGGAATACGGAGCCGACGGCTCGGCCCTTCATCTCCGCAAATGCCCTCCCGGTCCAAATTCCGGCGGGATCATCCATGACGAAGCACGAGTCGCCGCATCTTGACGTCTGGTCAATTGCCGAGCCCTATTGCGGCTGGGGGTTGAGCCGCAGGAGAGCGTCATGAGTGTATATCGCGTTACTGAAATCATCGGCACCAGCAAAGTCAGTTGGGAGGATGCCGCCAAGGAGGCCCTGACCGCGGCCGCCGGCAGCCTGCGAGACCTCAGAGTGGCCGAGGTGGTGGAACTTGACATCACCCTTGACCCCAAGGGCGGCATTGAAGCTTTCCGCAGCCGCCTGCGGGTCAGTTTCAAGTATGAAAAAGAATAAACGGGTCAATCAGGCCGCACGATAATTTTTTCGCCCCGTTGAGCGCGGAGTGGAGATCTAAAGTTTCATCCCTTTTGAGGACAGGCCGCGAAGCGGCCAGGGTGGGTCGCGCTCAAAGTCCGCCGCCACGGGCGTCGCGGCGCTCGTCGGCGACGTCGGCTTTCGACTGGCCCCAGGCAGGAACCCAATTGGCGCATCGCTCGTTAAGATTCACGGCGGTGTGTCCGCGCTCCCTCCTCTCAAACGGAAATCCTCATATGAAACATGTACTTCTCGCATTGACCGCCGCCGGCCTGATCGCCGTTTCGGGCGCGGCCGTGGCGGCGGACGCACCCACCGACCCGCAGATCGCCCACATCGCCTACACCGCCGGTCAGATCGACGTCGCCGCCGCCAGCCAGGCGCTCGCCAAAACCCATAACCCCAAGGTCCGGGACTTCGCGCGGGAGATGGTCCGAGACCACACGGCGGTGAACGACCAAGCCCTCGCCCTGGTCAAGAAACTGCACGTCACCCCGCAACCCAACCCCACCAGCGCCTCGCTTCAGAGATCGGCGAGGCTCGAGCGGGTCAAGCTTGCCAGGCTGCGCGGGGCGGCTTTCGACAAGGCCTACGCGGCCAACGAGGTCGCCTATCACAAGACCGTCAACGGCGCGCTTGAGAACATCCTCATCCCTTCGGCCATGAATCCGGAACTGAAAGGACTGTTGCAGACCGGGTTGAAACTCTTCCAGGAACATGAGGCGCACGCCGAAGGTCTGGTCAGTGAACTTCACTGAGGTCCGCGCACGCACCCTCATTCTGGCCTTGGGTGCGGCGCTGGCCGTGTCCGGATGCGGCGCTCCCAAGGGGGCGCCGCCGCCTGGGCGGACCCACACAATCACCATCAGCCAACTCGCCTTCGCGCCGAAGATCACCGACGCGCGGGCCGGCGACACAATCGTCTGGGTCAACAAGGACTTCCTGCGCCACACCGCCACCGCCGTCGGCGGGGCCTTTGATGTGGACCTGCCCCCCGGCGCAACCGCACGAACTGTCCTTAGGCAGACCGGCACGGTGAAGTTTTTCTGCCGGTATCACCCCGGCATGACGGGGGAAGTGTCCGTGGCGGCTATCGAATAGCCTCGGCGCGGTCTAAAGACCGGATGCTATCGGGCCGCCGTTCTTGACGGCCCTGCTCGCATCCCAGCCTCGCGACGCGGCGGAATGAGCGATCTCGGTCATCGGCGGACTGAAAATTGCCGTCGAGGTTCAGGCCGATTCGTGAGCCCGCCGCCCTAGGCGGCGGCGAGCGTTCCTTCAAACCGGCGCGTATAGGAGGCCAGGATTTGCGCCTTCCATGTCTCGTCGGTGAAGGGGTCGACAGGCGCGAGGGGTTTCAACCCCCGGCGCCGAAGATCATCGGCGAAGATGGAAACAACGCTTTGCCTGGTCAGGTCGTGGCTACGATCCCGAAAGACCTCGGCCGCCGCTTCAGTCTTGAACACGAACGCCTTCCAAAGAAGAGAGAATCGCACGTCGCCTTCGGCATAGGTCGCCTGAACGTCGCCGCCGTCGGCGATCTCCCATTGATCGGGGGCGACGAACCGAACGGTCGCATCGCGGCTGATCTGTCCTGGTCGCAGATACTGATCAGGGCGTCCGACCCGGCCGATCCGATGATACATATACTCATTGTCGGCGACGACGGCCGCGTTCCAGAGCGGCGCGCGTTCGACGACCGACGGACCGTCGCCGGCCTGGGGCCAGTACTCGAAGTCTCCCCCTTCGCCCCGGTAGAACCACGAAATCGTCGAGGCGATCGGTATGGCGTATTCGTGGAACAATCCCGAAATACCCATATAGGCCAGCAGCCAAAATGGCCAACCCGACGCGCCTCGGAAGAAGGGCAGGTCGAGATGGGGCGGACCGGCGCCCATCGGTGTCGAAACGTTCAACAACAGCGTGTTGGGTTGCACCACCTCGGAGCGGAACGAGCGTTTCGCGGCTTCGATGAAACGCGGATTGTTGAGAACAATTTCTGCGCCGGGCACGTGCACCTTGCCGCCCGTGGCCCAGAAGGCGCGGAAGAAGGGCTTGTCGCCTTGCAGGGTGTCGGTCTTGTGCGCCCCGGCGACCTGT
>JAYUBD010000048.1:0-8795 GCA_043740995.1 Caulobacteraceae bacterium
TGACCATGGGTCCCCTTGCGGTTACGCCGCGATGGTCGCCTGATGGGCGGCGACTCGCCTACGTCGCGCTCGCCGCGGAGGGCGGGGCGCCGCAACTATTCGTGCGGTGGATGGCGTCGGGGGTCGCCGCGAAGGTCGCCGACCTGCCCCGCGCGCCGTCCGATATCGCATGGTCACCCGATGGCGCCAGGCTCGCATTCACCATGATCTCGCCGGCCCCCGCCGCGCCATTGGGCGCGCCGGTCGCCAAGCCCGACGGCGCCCGGTGGGCGGAGCCTCTGCAGATTATCAATCGCCTGAGTTATCGCGCCGACGGGGCCGGTTATCTGCAACCCGGCTATCGTCACGTTTGGCTGGTCTCCGCCGATGGCGGCGCGCCCCGGCAGTTGACCTATGGGGCGGTTGATGACGGCGGCTCCCTGGACTGGACCCCGAACGGAGAGTCCATCCTGTTCAGCGCCGACCGCGCGGCGGACTGGGAGCACCGACCGGAACAGTCAGACGTCTGGCGCGTAGCGGTGCGGGACGGCGTCCTGACGCAACTGACGCATCAGAGCGGTCCCGCCAGACACCCGGTCATGTCGCCCGACGGGCGCCGGATCGCTTTTGTCGGTTTTCCGGACGCCGGAAAGCCCTACCAGGACCAGACCCTCTATCTGATGGACGCCGATGGCGGGCATCTTCGCGGGCTCATCCCCGGCCTGGACCGCCCGCTCGACAGCCCGCATTGGGCGGCTGACAGCGGCAGTGTGTATGTCGAGGTTGCCGATCACGGCGCGACCAGGGTGGCGCGGGTGTTTCTGGACGGTCGGATTGAACCGGTCGTCTCGGGGCTCGCCGGCGAGGAGCTTGACCGACCCTATGGCGGCGGCGCGTTTTCAGTGGCTCGCAACGGGTTGGTCGCCTTTACCGCGGGCGACTGGAGCCGTCCGCCGGAGATCGCTGTCGCAACTGCCGGGAAAAGTGTGCGCCGGCTGACCGGCCTGAACGAGGATCTTCTGTACGGCAAGGCTTTGGCGACGGTGTCGCCGCTGTCCGTGGCCTCATCGTTCGACCACCAGCCCATCGACGCCTGGATGGCGACGCCGCCCGGCTATGATCCGGCCCGCAAATATCCCCTGATCCTGGAAATCCATGGCGGCCCTTATGCGGCCTATGGTTCGGTGTGGGCGAGCGAGGTGCAACTCTATGCCGCCGCCGGCTATGTGGTCGTCTATGCCAATCCGCGCGGCTCGACCTCCTATGGCCAGGCCTTCGCCGATGGTATCGCCCATGACTATCCAGGGCATGATTTCGACGACCTGATGAGTGTGGTCGACGCGGCCATCACCAAGGGTCCGGTGGACGCCAACAACCTGTTCGTCACCGGCGGGTCGGGGGGCGGTCTGCTCACCGCCTGGACCGTTGGAAAGACCAGCCGTTTCCGCGCGGCGGTGTCACAAAAACCGGTGATCGACTGGGTCAGTTTTAGTCTGACCACCGATATGTATCTGGTGGCCAGCCACTATTGGTTCGATAAGCCGGCCTGGGAAGATCCGCGGGAATATTGGCGGCGCTCGCCGCTGTCGCTGGTGGGCTCGGTGAAGACGCCCACCATGGTGATGGTCGGCGACGAGGACCATCGCACGCCGCCCGGCGAGGCTGAGCAATTCTACCAGGCGCTGCAAATCCGCGGCGTCCCCACCACCCTGATCCGCGTGCCAGGCGCCTCGCACGGCGGCTATGCCGAGCGCCCGTCGCAGCTCACCGCCGAGGTGGCCGCCATCCTGGCCTGGTTCGAGCGGTACAAGGCGCCGGGGGCTTGAACGGCGTGCTATCGCCGCAGCCAGGCCGAGAGTCGCGCCAACCCTTCATCCAGAGCCGACTCACGAACCGCGAAACACCAGCGCAGCCACCCCTCGCCTTCCGGCCCGAACCCCGCGCCGGGGGCGAGACCGAGGCCGGCTTCGACGATCAGGCGCTTGGCGAGTGTCACGGACTCTGCCTGACCTGAAATCCGGAAGAAGGCATACATGCCGCCGTTCGGCTGGCTGGTCGAGAGGCCAGGCAAGGCGGCCAACCCCGCGACCAGGTAATCTCTCCGGTCGGCCAGTTCAGCGCGCAAGGCCGCCACATCCGGTTCGCCCTGGGCCAGCGCCACCCGTCCCGCCGCCTGCACGAAATCCGGGGCGCAAGAAGTATTGAATTCCAGCAGCTTGCCGAGATCAGCCTGCAGGGCGACCGGTGCGACCATCCAACCCAGGCGCCAGCCCGTCATTCGCCACGCCTTGGAAAAGCTATTGGTGCTGATCAGTCGATCTTCAGGGTCCGCGAGCGGCAGGAAGGACGGGGCGTTGGCGAGGCCGCCATACACCAGGCGCTCATAGACATCGTCGGTGATCAGCCATGCACCGATCCGGCGGCAGTGTTCCAGGATCGGGGCGCGGGCTTCCACAGGCAGGGTCCAGCCGGTGGGATTGCCGGGGGAATTAATCAGGACAAGGCGCGTATCGGCGGTGATGCTTTCCAGCAGCCTGTCCAGATCAAGGCGCCAGCCCTCCGCCGTCGGTCGCAGCCCGAAGCGAACCACCTCAGCCCCCAGGATGCGGGGGATTTCCGCGATATTCGGCCAGACCGGCGTCACCACTACCACTCGGTCGCCCGGGTCGAGGATGGCCTGCATGGCGACCATCAGAGCCGACACGCCGGAACTGGCGACCGACAGGCTGTCGATGTCGAACGGCCGACCGTGCAGCCGTTGCAGATAGGCGCCCAGGCCTTCCCGCAGCGACAGCTCGCCCAGATTGTGCGTGTAGAAGGTCCGCCCCTCCGCCAGGGCTGTCGCGGCGGCGTCGCGAATATAGGGCGCGGTCGGCTGGTCGCTCTCGCCGAACCAGAACCGAAGCACGTCATTGCGTCCAAAGCCGGCATTGGCCACCTCGCGCACCTTGGAGGCAGCCAGACCGCGCACCGCCGCCCGGCCATGCGGAGGTGCGGTCAACGGGCCGGCGTCACGCATGATTCAGGTCTCCTGGCAGATGGCCAGGGCGGTGCTCACAGGTTGGCGGCGACTTTTCAAGGCCTTGCACGATACCAGGGCCAGTTCGGCGGGATCAGCGACCGGACTCACGTCCCGGGTGCGGACGCCGCCCTGGGCGGGTGATCGATCAACGCCTGGGCCACCCCCAGGCTCACCGTGCCCACCAATACGAGCGCGCTGCCGGCGAGGAGAAGGCGGGAGAGATATTTCATCGAACGGCTCCGCGATTTAACCCCAGACAGCAAGTCAACGCCCAGGCATGGGATTTGGGTCCTCTGAACCGAATTCCAGTTTGGCGGATTGGCGTGACCGGTGTATTTTTTGGCCGCGTTTTTTGCGTTCGCTTGGACATGCTGGGAGCCAGCCCCCTGCGCCGCCTGATGTCTCTGGCGCCCTTCTCTGCACCACCGCCGCGCACGCCGAGCCCCTGGGCGGCGCCGTCGGCGCGTTCGCGATCGACGGCGTGAGCGTTCCACTCACCCACGCCTGTGCGATGGAGACGCGGGAGGTTCCGGAGTTGGTGACGCGGTGGGATGAAGCCGGGCGGCTGGTGCTGTTGCTGGCCGACCGGCCCGTGCCGCCCGCCGCGGTGGACAGCGTCGCCGCCTTCCTGGCGCTGGGGAACTCGCGACAGGTGCGGGGCCCGGTGCTGAATCTCAATCTGGCCGCAAGCCGGGGGCCTGGACCCAGGACGATCATGCCGTTCAGCTTGAAGCGGTTCGGCGGACACGGGACGCCATTGAGGCCCAGATCGTCGGTCATCGCGTTCGCCCGCTTGCTGGAGGCGGTCGAAAACGGGGACCTCGCCGGCCTAAGCGGCGCCCTGGCCCCAGGTCATCCCGGCCTCGCGATGATCACGCCGGACGGGTTGCGAGAGATCAAAGGCGAATTCATGCTCGCCGACGCCCGTCCGGCGGCGGTGATGGCGACCCTGACCAAGGTTTATCCGACCGGCGACCGCGCCACCCTGGTGTTTCACGGCGCCGACGGCGTCACCGTCTGGATCATGGCGGGCGACGCCGGCGGCTGGAAGCTGTCGATATAGAAGGAGACGGGTGGGGCCCGATCGAGCCCCCCTACCGCCGCCCCTTCCGGAACCGCGCCGCCGCTTCCGCGCGCGCCTCGGCCCTCACCCGCGTCACCGCCTCGCGGTCCGGGGTCTCCCCCGCCGGGGTCAGGGCTTCGTTGGCGAATTCCAGGTCCAGCAGCTTCAACCGCTTGATCTCGTCGCGCACCCGGGCCGCTTCCTCGAACTCCAGATTGCTCGCCGCCGCGCGCATCTTGGCTTCCAGGTCGCGCAGGGTGGTCTGGAAATTGGAGCCGAGGAAGGGCCGGGAGTCCTCGGCGACGCCGACATCAACGGTTACCCGGTCGCCGCGCTCATAGGGGCTGGCGAGCAGGTCCTTGATCTGGCTCTTGATGCTCTCTGGCGTGATGCCATTTTCGAGGTTCCAGGCGGCCTGTTTCTCGCGCCGACGGCTGGTCTCGCTCATCGCCCGCTCCATCGAACCGGTGATGCGGTCGGCATAGAGGATCACCCGGCCGTCCACATTGCGGGCGGCCCGGCCGATGGTCTGGATCAGGCTGGTTTCCGAACGCAGGAACCCTTCCTTGTCGGCGTCGAGGATGGCGACAAAACCGCACTCCGGAATGTCGAGGCCCTCGCGCAGCAGATTGATGCCGACCAGCACGTCAAAGGCCCCCAGGCGCAGGTCGCGGATGATCTCGATACGCTCCAGAGTATCGACGTCGCTGTGCATGTAGCGCACCCGCATTCCCTGCTCGTGCATGTATTCGGTGAGGTCTTCCGCCATCTTCTTGGTCAGTACGGTGACCAGGCTGCGATAGCCGCGCTTGGCAAACTCCCGGCATTCGGCGATGGCGTCATCGACCTGGCTGAAGCCGTCTTTGGCGACGGGACGAACCTCCACCGGCGGGTCGATCAGGCCGGTGGGGCGGATCACCTGCTCGACGAATACACCGCCGGCTTTTTCCAGTTCCCACTTGGCGGGCGTGGCGGAGACGAACAGGCTGTCCGGTCGCATCGCCTCCCACTCCTCGAATTTGAGGGGCCGGTTGTCCAGGCAGGACGGCAGGCGGAAGCCGTATTCGGCCAGGTTGAACTTGCGGCTGTAATCGCCCTTGTACATGGCCCCCAATTGCGGAACCGTCTGGTGGCTCTCGTCCACGAACAACAGGGCATTGTCTGGGATGTATTCGAAGAAGGTCGGCGGCGGTTCGCCCGGGCGGCGACCGGTGAGGTAGCGGCTGTAATTCTCGATGCCGGCGCAGCTGCCGGTGGCCTCGATCATCTCGATATCGAACGTCGTGCGCTGCTCCAGCCGCTGCGCCTCCAGAAGTTTGCCGTTTGCGATCATCCAGTCGAGGCGGGTCTTCAGTTCGATCTTGATGGCGTTGACCGCCTGGCGCAGGGTCGGGCGGGGTGTTACATAGTGGCTGTTGGCGTAGATCTTCACCGACGGCAGGTCGGCGGTCTTGCGTCCCGTGAGCGGGTCGAATTCGGCGATCGCCTCGACAACCTCGCCGAACATCATGATCCGCCAGGCGCGGTCCTCATAGTGGGCGGGGAAGATCTCGATGGTGTCGCCGCGGCGGCGGAAGGTTCCGCGCTCGAACGCTTGGTCGTTGCGCCGGTACTGCTGGGCCACGAGGTCGGCCATCAGCCGCTTCTCGTCCACCATGTCGCCCACCGCGATCGAGAAGGTCATGGCGGTATAGGTCTCGACCGACCCGATGCCGTAGATGCAGGAGACCGAGGCCACCACGATCACGTCGTCGCGTTCCAATATGGCGCGGGTGGCGGAGTGGCGCATGCGGTCGATTTGTTCGTTCCGTGAAGAGTCCTTCTCGATATAGGTGTCGGTGCGGGCGACATAGGCTTCGGGTTGGTAGTAATCGTAATAGGATACAAAATATTCGACGGCGTTGTTCGGAAAATAACTTCTGAATTCGCTATAAAGTTGCGCGGCCAAGGTCTTGTTGTGCGCCAGGATCAGGGCTGGGCGCTGAGTCGCCTCGATGATCTTGGCCATGGTGAAGGTCTTGCCCGAGCCGGTGACGCCGAGCAGCACCTGATTGTGTTCGCGATCCTCGATCCCGGCCACCAGCTCGGCGATGGCGGCCGGTTGATCCCCCGCCGGCTGATATTGGCTGACCAACTCGAACCGCCGCCCGCCCTCACTCTTTTCGGGGCGCGCGGGACGGTGCGGCGTCCACAGCATCGGGGCAGGGACGAGATCGTGGACGAAGGCGCCGGAGACGTCCGAAACGCCGCCGTGGGGAGCGGAACGAGGCATGAACGGCAAGGTAGGCGCGGATGCACCCCAAGGCTAGACCTTGCTCTCGCCTCGCTCCCCATTCGTTGAGGGCGGTGATATGGTTTTCGCCAGGATCCCGGAGGAAGCCGTCATGAAGACCTTGGATATCGAATACCACGTCGATGGGGCACGCTATGTCGGCTACTACGCCGTGGATGACGGGCGGCTGGGACCACGCCCCGGCGTTTTGATCGGTCCGGAGGGCGGCGGCCTGGTCGATCTGACCAAGTCCATCGCCAGACGATTGGCCGCGGCGGGTTATGCCGCCTTCGCCATGGACTATTACGGCGACGGCAAACCGCTGGGCGACATGAGCGCGGCCATGGCGCGGCTGGGGCCGTGGATGGCCGAGCCCACCGGCATCCGGGCCATCGCCGCGGTCGCGCTAAACGTGTTGACGGATCAGGCCGAGACCGACGCCGGGCGCCTGGCGGCGATCGGCTACTGCTTCGGCGGCACAACCGCGCTCGAACTTGGCCGTTCCGGTGCGAACCTTAAGGCAATTGTCGGTTTTCACTCGGGTCTCGGCACGGCGCGGCCGACCGATGCGGCCAACATCATGGCCAAAGTGCTCGTGTGCATCGGCGCCGACGATCCGATCATCCCGCCGGAACAGCGCCTGGCCTTCGAGATTGAGATGAACGCCGGCAAGGTCGATTGGCGGATGAACCTGTACGGCGGCGCGGGCCACAGCTTTACCAATCCCGGAGTGGGCGCCATGGCCAGGGCGGGCTTCGCCTATGATGCGGCGACGGATCGTCGGTCGTGGGCGGCGATGATCGACCTGTTCGACGAAACGATGGAATAGAATTGACCCGCCCTAACCTTCATGGGGAGGGGCAATGCCAAGCGAACCGAAGTCCGTGGTGGGGCTCGTCGCCACGCCCGCAGGCGCCGCTGAATGTGGAGAAAGAGCCCCACCCCGACGGCGAAGCCGTCTGTCCTTCCCCAATAGAGGGGAGGGCGGGATTCCAACCGCACATTATTTTCGACCGGCGGCCTTGCGCGCGGCGTATTTGGCGTCGCGTTTGGTCTTCTGTTCAGCCTTGGTGAGGGCTTTGCGCTCTTTGCGGTCACCGCGCTTGGCTTCAAGCTCGGCCAGAGCGGCGGCTTCGGCGGCGAGGCGGGCGATCTCCTTGGCCTCGGCGCGGGCCTGACGCACGGTCGCGAGTTCGCGCTCGCGAAGCTCTTCGCGGCTTTCAAATACTTCCGCCTGGATCATCGGCTTAGGTTTGAGTTTGGCCACCAGGGCCTTTTTGGCCTCCTGCTGGGCGGAGATGCGTTCGGCGAAGCCGGTTTTTAAGGGGTCCTTCATGGGTCCTTCTGAAGTGCGATTGGGGAGGGTTTCAAATATCAAAACGCCGGGCGAAGCAACCGCCGCGCCGGCAAGCGGAGTCTATTCGCCGAATCCGGCGCCAGGCTTTATCGGCGCCAGACGGATCAGCCGACTGTCTTCGACGGCGGCGGCGCGGTGTTTGACATGCTGTCGATAGCCTGGATCGGTGATCATTTCCAGGAATCTGCCAGCATGGGGATATTCGGCGATGAACGCCAGATCCCAACGCTCATCCGCTGGTCCGGTCAGGATGGTTTCGGGCCGCCCCGCCCAGATCTGTCGTCCGCCGACCCGCGCAAATATGTCGGCGCTGTCGCGTCCATAGGCGCGATAGGCCTCCAGACCGCTCATTCCCGTGTCATGATTGGGATGATCGACCGGGTAATCGGCGAGTGGGCGCAGCCGGATAAGGTTGAGCATCTGTATCATGGTGTCGCGTGGCAGGGCCTTGAACGCGTCGAACTGCGATCGTGTGGGGTCGATGGCGCCGGGAGCATCGGTCATGAGTGGTCTCTGGGAAGCGGGAACAACGATGGTTTGCCGAGGGCGGCCCGCCCCTGGTTGGGCTGGAACGAAAACATGTAAGTCACCGCGCCTATACCATGATATCACGGCGCGGTGATCGGGATTTAGCAATCGGCTCCGTGCGGGCCGATCGCTTTGATCATTGGTGACGCGCCGTTCGGTTGCGGCGCCGAACAACGCATGTTATCAGGCGCGCGGCTTGCGGCGAGGGGGCTTTCGAAGCCCTTTGATCCCTCGTGTTTTCTTGGGCGCTTTCAAGTCTTTAGGCCAGCTTTGGACGCGTGTCCGAGGCCGGCGCGACAATGAACCCGGACGGTTATTAAGTGGCGGACGATTCCAGTGCGACGGATGTGGGCGCGCGATATGCGCAGGCCCTGTTCGATCTCGCCTTAGAGACCGGAGCCCTCGACGTGGTCGAGGCGGACCTGAAGGGCCTTTTGGTTCTGCGCGCCGAGAGCGCGGATTTGCGCACGCTGCTCAACGCGCCGCGCTTCACCGCCGCCGATAAGGCCAAGGGCCTGGCCGCCATCGCCGAACGCGCCGGCTTCAGCGCAACGACGCGTAAATTTCTCGGTCT
>JAYUBD010000049.1:0-8770 GCA_043740995.1 Caulobacteraceae bacterium
GGATCACACCGGTTGAGCAGATGCACCGCCACACGCTCGGCGCCGCCGCCATGCAGGGAAGACAGCAGCAGCATGACGCGAACCCGCTCGGTCATGCCGTGGTCTCCACCGCCGGGAATCACCCCGGCCAATTGCAAAAAGCCTGATGACGTTGGAACGCCGTCTGAATCAAGCTCTACACGGTTTGCGGAGCGCGGAGTGGCGATGACGACATTCGAGATTCTGGTGGGCGCACCGGCCTTCTGGCGCCGGGCGGCCGAGGATATCGCCGCCGCGCGCCGCCGGGTCTATGTCCAGGCGATGAGCTTCGAGGGCGATGCGGCGGGCCTCGCCGTCGCCGCCGCCATCGCCGCCAGCGGCGCCGCCGATCGCCGGGTGCTGGTGGATGATTATAGCCGCCGGGTGGTGAACGATCGACCGATCCGCTCAAGGTTGGGGCGCCGCGACCGGGCCCTGCAGGCGGAGGTCGCCGCGACCGACCGCATGTTTCGCGATCTGGCCGCCGGCGGCGCGCCGGTGCGGGTGACCAATCCGATCGGGCCTCTGGGCGCCAACTATCCGGCGCGCAACCACAAGAAGCTGATTGTCGCCGACGATGTGGCCTGGCTGGGCGGCGTCAATTTCTGCGACCACAATTTCGCATGGCACGACTTCATGTTGCGCCTGGAGGGCGAGGCGGCCGCCGACTTTCTGGCGAGCGATTTCGCGGCGACCTTTGCCGGCGCGCCACGCGCCGCCCGCGTCGATCTGGGCGATCTGGCGCTTTACACTCTGGACGGACGGTCCAATGCCGGGCCGTTCGCCGCCGTCACCGCCCTGATCGGCGCGGCCCGCCAGGCCATCTGCATCATCAGCCCCTATCTGACCTTTCCGGTGACCACCGCCCTGGCGGCGGCGGCCAGGCGCGGCGTGGCCGTGCAACTGATCACGCCGTGGGCCAACAATAAGCCGATTGTCCGCGATGCCCTGCTCGCCACGGCGCGGCGGGCGGGTTTCGATGTGCGGCTGACGCCCGGGATGAGCCATTTGAAGGGGTTGCTGGTCGACGATACACACCTGATCGTCGGCTCCTCAAACTTTGATTTCGTCAGTCTCGCCGCCGAGGAGGAACTGATGGCGGTGATCACCGCGCCCGCTGTGATCGCCGATTTTCACCGCCTGATCATCGCGCCGGCCTTGCGGGAGGCGAAGCCGCCCGGCTACCGCCGGGTTCCGCTTCTACGGGGTTTGGCCAGCGGTCTGGCCCTGCGGATCGCCGACCAGGTGGCGCGCGCCGCGCGCAACGCCCGCCGCACGGCGGTCGATTGGTGAGGCAGGGGGCCGGCGCCATTTGACAGACCTGGCGTTTGCCCTTCACGCTGGCCCTGCCAATGCTGAACAGTGGAGAACACAATGGCCGGCTTCGAAATCGAGGCGCTGTCGCCGGCCTGCGGCTCGCGCATAACCGGCATCGATCTAAATTCACTCTCGGAGGGTCAGCTCCAGGCGATGAGGGCGGCCTTGGCGGAGCGGGGCGTCATTTTCATGCCTGGGCAGAGCTTGACGCCTGAACAGCATATCGCCTTTGCCCGGCGCTGGGGTGAGATCGACATCAACCGCTATTTTCCCACGGACGCGCGCTATCCGGAGATCGCCGAGGTGCGCAAGGAAAAGGACCAGACCACCAATATCGGCGGCGGCTGGCACACCGATCACAGTTACGACGAGGCGCCGGCGATGGGCTCGATCCTGTTGGCGCGCGAGACGCCGCCGTCCGGCGGCGACACCTTGTTCGCCAGCATGTACGCCGCCTATGACGGCCTGTCCGACGGCCTCAAGCGCACCCTGGGCAGCCTGAGGGCGTTTCACTCCGCCGATCACATCTACGGACCCGACGGCGTCTACGCCCGGACAGACCTAAAAAGCATGATGAAGGGCCAGGGCGAACAGACCGGCGCGACCCACCCGGTGGTGATCACCCACCCCGACAGCGGCCGCAAGGCGCTCTACGTCAATCCCGGCTTCACGCTGCGCTTCGAGGGCTGGACCCGCGAGGAGAGTCTGCCCTTGCTGACCTATCTCTACGCTCAGGCCATCCGACCGGAGATCACCTGCACCCTGCAATGGCGGCCAGGCTGCGTGGCGATCTGGGACAATCGGGCGACCTGGCACTTTGCCAGGAACGACTATCAGGGCGAACGACGCCTGATGCACCGGATCACGGTGAGCGGGGTCAGGTTGAACTGAGGTGCTCTACGCCGCCGCCAAACGCTGGGGCGAACGCCAGGCGTCCAGGAAGCTGGCCTGGTGGACGCAGGACACCGTACAGAACGGCGCGCACGGCTTGACGCTGTTATACGCCCGCGCGATGTCCGCCTGGCCATAGGTCGCCAGCGGCGTCCCGGGCTTGCCGCGCTGTTGCGAGCAATAGTGCACGAGGCCGTCTTCGCAAATGTAGAGGTAGCGGGCGCCGGCCCGGCACCGCCAGCGGTTCGGGCGACCGGCCATCAGATTTTTCTGAAACATCAGATAGTTGATACGATGGGCGAGCGAGCCCTCGGTCATCAGCCGGTCATAGACCCCGCGCTGCGCCGCCGACAACGGCTCCAGCGTGCCTTCGGCGTCGTGCAGGACGCCGACCGTATGGCTGAAGCCCATGGCCTTGGCCGCCTGCGCCACTTCCAGGGCGTCGTGGGTCCGCTCTTCGGAAATGCCGAGCACGGAATTGATATTGACGTGGAACCGCGCGTGTTTCGCCAGGAGCTCAAGCTTGCCGCGCAGCGATTTGAGGGTTTTTTTCGAAATCTCGTCCGGCTTAACCCCATCGATGGAGATCTGCATCTCCTGAAGCCCGGCGGCGTTCATGCCTTCGATCTTCTTGATGGTCAGCAGGAAGCCGTTGGTGATGGTCGTCGCCACCATGCCGTGATGGCGAATGCGCCGGATGATCGCGTCATGCTCCGGATGGGTCAGGGGCTCCCCCCCGGTCAAGGTCACAATCTGGGCGCCGAGCCGCGCCAGGGCATCGACCCGCTCCAGCAGGTCGGTCAGCGGCACGGGCTTGGAGACCTTGTCGAATTCGCTGCAATAGGCGCATTCGAGATTGCAGAAGCGCGTGACCACCAGGTGCGCCAGCATCGGTCGCGATGTCGAGCCCAACACCCTGGCCGCGACCTTCAGCCCATCCCGCAGCGTTACGCCCGCCATGCCGTCAATCCTCGATCATCCAGCGGCGACAAGTGGCCTGTTCGCGACCGAAAGTCACGCTCCGCCGGGGTGGTGCAGGCGGACATGGATGTTGGTGTCGCCCTCATTCGCCTCGAACTTCGCCTTGGTGTAGGAGGGCGGCGACAGCAGGATGCGGGGATTGTTGGAAAAGCCATAGGCCTCGGTCGGGCCAAGCGCGCCGATGTCGAGCTTCTTGTTGCTGTTGGCGTCGTGATAGACGGCCAAGGCATAGGTCCCCGGTCCGGGCAGCCAGATGCACATGGTGGTGACCGAGCCCCGGGCGGGGTCTCGCCACACCTTGAGCGCGCCATTGGATTTCAGCCAGCCGGCGCCATCGCCGCCATACAGGGTGGCGGTCATCAGACCGGCGGCGCCATGGACGTCATCAATGGTGATCAGCAGACGGGCGCCGTTCGGGGTTCCCGCGCAGTCCTGGGCAGCGACGAGGCCAGGCGTGAGGATGGCCAGACAGGCCGCGCCGACGAGCGCTGGGATGGAGGTGGGCATGGATGACGGGTCTTTCGTGGGCGATTGATCGTCGCCGGGGCAATGTGGATGGGCCGCCTTAACGATGGATTGTTGCAAACCTATGCCGCAACCTTGGTCGCGGCATGCGCGTCGGCGGTGATCTCGTACGAGCGCAGGCGGGCGGCATGATCGAAAATCGAGGCGGTCACCATCAGTTCGTCGGCGCCGGTGCGGGCGATGAACGCGGCGAGGCCCCGCTCCACCGTGGCGGGTGAGCCGATCACGGCGCAGGACAGGGCCTGGGCCAGCATCGCGCGGGCGGTCGGGTCGAGGCGGCTGTCCATATCATCGACCGGCGGCGGCAAGGGTCCGGGCGCGCCGGTGCGCAGGGCGACAAAGGATTGCTGCAGCGAGCTGAACAGCCGCCGCGCTTCGGCATCGGTGTCGGCGGCGATCACGGTGAGACCCAGCATTACATGCGGCCTGGCCAGGCGTTCCGAGGGCTGAAACCGTTCGCGGTACAGGGCGATGGCGCGCTCCATGTCGGCCGGCGCGAAATGCGAGGCGAAGGCGTAGGGCAGACCCAGCATGGCGGCCAGCTGCGCGCCGAAAGTGCTTGAGCCCAGAATCCATACCGCCACCGCCAGCCCCGCCCCCGGCACCGCGCGCACCGGCTGGCCGGGCGTCGCCGGTTCGAAATAGTGCAGCAGTTCAACGACATCCTGAGGGAAACTGTCCGCACCGCCGCTCAGGTGGCGGCGCAACGCCTGGGCGGTGCGTTGATCGGTTCCCGGCGCCCGGCCAAGGCCCAGATCGATGCGGCCGGGATAGAGTGAGGCCAGGGTGCCGAACTGTTCGGCCACCATCAGCGGCGCGTGGTTGGGCAGCATGATGCCCCCCGCCCCGATCCGGATCGTCGAGGTTCCCGCCCCGATATAGCTCAACGCCACGGCGGTGGCGGCGCTGGCGATGCCCGGCATATTGTGATGTTCCGCCAACCAATAGCGCTGATAGCCCAGACGCTCGGCCCGCCGGGCCAGATCCAGGCTGTTGCGAAACGACTGGCCGGCATCGCCGCCCTGCACGATCGGAGAAAGATCGAGAACCGATAGTCTTGTCATGCCCGCGGATATAGGAAGGCCGCGACGCCGCGTCGAGCCGCGGGACGCGAGGTCGGCGCGGAACCGGGCGCGACCGCGGGCCCGCCCCGCACTTTGAGGTTAACCGCGTATGCGCCGTATCCGCCATTTGGCCTTTGCGATCCTGTTCTGCGGCGTGGCGCGCGGGACCCTGGCCGCCGAAATCGGCGAGGTGGTGGTCACCGGATTGCCGGAACCCAAGGGCGACCGGGCCTATGACATCGTCCGGGTCACGCCCGAAAAGTTGATGGCCTCATCGTCCGGCCGGCTGGAGGACGTGCTGCATGACGTCGCCGGCTTCCAGGAGTTTCGCCGCAGCGACAGCCGTACGGCCAATCCCACCAGCCAGGGCGCGACACTGCGGGCGCTGGGCGGTAATGCGTCAAGCCGGGCCCTGGTCTTGCTGGATGGCGCCCCGCTCGCCGACCCATTCACCGGCTACATCCCCTGGTCGGCGCTGGGACCCGAGCGACTGGCCGGTGTGCGCATCACCCGAGGCGCGGGGGCGGGGGCGTTCGGCACCGGGGCGCTGACCGGGGTCATCGAACTCAACAGCGCCGACCCGACCAAACGGCCGGCCGGGCAGGCTGAGCTCGACTATGGCAGCCGGAACTCGGCATCGGCCAGCGGCGTGGCGAATGCCGCGTTCCTCGGCGGCGGCGCCACCCTGTACGGTCGCTATGATCGCGGCGACGGCTACATCCTGATACCCGAGCGCCAGCGCGGTCCGGTGGACATCGCGACCGGCTACAGCCAGGGCAGCGTCGGCCTGCACGCCGTCGCGCCGTTATCCGACCAGACCCGGTTGTCGCTCAATACGCTCGCCTTCGACGATCAACGGGTCCAGGGCCTGACCGGCACGACCACCGAGGTCAAAGGCGTCGAGTCCAGCCTGCGCGTGATCGGCGAAGGCGCCTGGCGATGGGAGAGCCTCGCCTATCTCCAGGTGATGAACTTCACCAACACGGTGGCCGCCGTGAACACCCTGCGCACTGTGCAAACGCCCACATTAAACGAATATGATACGCCCGCCACCGGCTTCGGCGGCAAGTTCGAGGTCCGCCCGCCGGTCGGCGACCATGCCGAACTCCGGCTCGGCGTCGATCTGCGCGATGCGACCGGTCACACCCACGAACTGTCGAAATATATCCGCGGGCGTTTCACCCAACTGCTCAATGCTGGCGGCCACGAGCGAATTTTCGGCGGCTATGTCGAGTCGAGCGCCCAGCCGATCCCACACCTTACCCTGACCGCGGGCGGGCGTATCGATCACTGGTCGATCGACGCCGGTTCAGTCGTTGAAAGCAATGTCCAGACGCTCGCCCTGGTCGATGATGAGCACCCCGCCGCGCGCGCCGCCTGGCAATCGACGGCGCGCGGCGGTGTCGCCTGGGACGTCACGCCGGTCGCACGGCTGCGCGTGGCCGGCTATTTCGGCTACCGACTGCCCAGCCTCAACGAGCTTTACAGACCGTTCCGGGTCGGCACGGACGCCACCGCCGCCAATGCCGCGCTGAGGCCGGAGACCCTGAAGGGTGTGGAGGCCGGCATCGACGCCGCCCTGACCCCGGCGGTGCGGCTGGGCTTGACGGTATTCGTCAACAGGCTGGACAACGCCATCGCCAATGTCACGCTGGACCATGGTCCCGGATCCTTCCCGCAGGTCGGGTTCGTGGTGGCCGGCGGCGCTTTCAGCCAGCGCCGGAATCTCGACGCGATCATCGCGCGCGGCGTCGAAGCCGAGGCGCACGCGACCATCACGCAATGGCGTTTCGACGCCTCCTACATCTACACCCATGCGCGCGATCTGGCGTCCGGACCCGCGGCCGCTCTCAATGGCCTGCCGCCGGCCCAGACCCCCACGCACCAGGCCAGCGCCACGCTGGGCTGGACTCCCTACGCCGATGCGCTGTTGGCGGTGACCGGTCGCTACAGCAGCGGCCAGTCGGAGAACGATCTGGCGACCCGCCGCCTGACCAGCGCCGCCACCCTGGGGGCCATCGCCGAGCTCCCCATCGCCCGCGGCGTGAAGCTGATCCTGCGGGCCGAGAACATCACCAATGCCCAGATCGAGACCGGGATTTCGTCAACCGGGCTGATCACGATCGGCACGCCCAGAACACTGTGGGCCGGGGTGCGGGTGGCGCTGTAGGCAGCCTGAGCCCGGGTCTGGAGGAACTGTTGGTTAAGGCGCCAACGCGAAGGTCTGGCGAAGCCGTCTGTCCCGATGTTTCCACCTTCCCCCAGTCATCAAGTCAGTTGATTTTCGGGTATTTGCGGCCTGACGGTTGCGTTTGTGATGGCGACGATTTTACGGGCGACGGCGTTGAGTGCGACGCGTTTTGGTTTGCCGGCGCTGACGAGGCGCTGGCAAAAGAGCGTCAGGTCGCAGTTGGAGCGAGAGGCGGTCAGGGCGGCCCGGAACGCCCAACGTCCCAACGCCGGACGGATCGCCGAGAACGCCGAAGGTGGCGTAGCGGGCGTTCAGCACGTTATCGAGGGTCGCCAACGGGGTGACCGCTCGGGTGAGGTCGAGGCTCGCGGGCGAGGCCCGGCGCAAGCAGAGGGGACCTCACCGCCCTTGCGCTCACGTCCACCCTGATTGATCTTTCCAGCCGCCATTACACGGAGACACCGGAAATGAACGCGATCTTCGAACCCTTGATCGGGGCCGGCGTGTTTCCGCTGGGGCTGGTGTTGTTTCTTGTGCTGTCGCTCGCCTGCGAGGTGGGATACCGGGTCGGGATCTGGCGCGACGCGCGGCACGGGCGGCAGGGCAAGGAAAGGCCCGATGTGGCGATCCTGACGGGCGGCATGCTCACCCTGCTCGCCTTCATGCTGGGCTTGAGCATCGACTTCGCGCAACAGCGGTTCGAGGCGCGCCGCGATTTGGTCGCCGTCGAGGCGAACGCCATCGGCACGGCCTGGCTGAGGGCGAACCTGGTCGGCGGGCCGGAGGGAACTCGGATCGCCGACTTGATTCATGACTATGCGCGGACTCGGCTGGCGTTCACCCAGGCTGAAATGCGCGGCCCGGTCGCGGGTCTGGTGGCCAGGACGGAGGCCCAGCAGGCCGCGATCTGGCAGGTCGCCGGCCTGGTCGCGCGACGGGTGCCCACGCCGATCACCGCCGCGCTGATCAGCGCCCTGAACACCATGTTTGACGCGGCCTTGTCGCAGCGGTTCGCCTTTGACGCCCGCGTGCCGGACTCCATGCTCGCCGTGCTGTTGCTCGGCGGGGTAATCGCCATCGGCGCCGTCGGTTATCAGATGGGTCTGGCCGGCGCGCGGCAACCGATCGTGAGTTCGCTGCTGTTGCTGTTGTGGACCTGCGGCATGGTGATCACCGTTGATCTGAACCGCCCGCGGCTTGGCCATATCCGGGTAGACGCCTCGCCCCTGGTCTGGACGCTGGAAAGTTTCGCGCAAAAGCCTCTGGCGATTCCCTCGCCGACCCCTTAGCGCAGGGCCGATGGACAGGGCGGCGCCTCCACGGCTTTGGGACATCAGTCAGACCTTGCGGCCCGGCCTGCCGGTTTGGCCGGGCGATACGGCGTTCAGCGCCGCGCGACTTTGGTCGATGGCCGGCGGGTCGCCGGTCAATGTCGGGCGACTGGAAAGCACCGTGCATGCGGGATCTCATGCCGACGCGCCACTGCATTACAGCCTCGGCGGCCCCTCGGCCGCCGACCTTCCGTTGCATCCCTATATCGGTCCCTGCCGGGTCATCGATGCCCGGGCGTGCGGATCGTGCATCACCGCCGGCTTTGTCGCGGCGGTCGTTCGGGATCCACCAGAGCGCCTGCTGTTTCGCACCTTCGCCGCCTTCCCTCACGAACAATGGACCGCAATGTTCACCGCGGTCGAGGCGGCGGCAATCACCTGGCTGGCCGAGATGGGCGTGCGTCTGATCGGCATCGATTCCCCCTCGGTCGATCCGCAGGACTCCCAATCGA
>JAYUBD010000050.1:0-2658 GCA_043740995.1 Caulobacteraceae bacterium
TCCGCAGGGCGATGAGTCCCTTGCGCCGGCCGGGCTCGCCGAGCCGCCGACGGTTGCATTCCAGGGTCGCCTCGATCTTGGCTCGCAAAGCGCCTCTGCCGAGCACCCATGAGACGACCGGCGACCATGGCTCCGCCTCCCTCCCCGTTTTTGGCGAGGGTCGGGACGACGTCCGGGGTGGAGCTGTTAAGGGGTCAGGCTTCGTCCCAGGGCGGCGGCAGCCGGCCGGCCTTGAACAGCACCGTGGGGGCCTCGTCATAGTCACCCATTTCGACATCGGCCGAGACCGTATAGGCGATCACGCCCTCGCGGTTAGGGGCGAGGCGCTCGGCCTTGCGGCGGGCGTCCTCGGCGGTCTTGCAGCCGACCGGCGGCTCGGCTTTGAGCCCTTGCCCGCGGCCGGCGACATAGGTCTGGACGATGTGGACGGTTTCCGAGGGCATGGCGCGACCGGACGCGTCGCCAGGGCCGGTGTCAACCGCGCGCGCGGCATACGCGCGGCATAGAAGTCGCCGCGGCCGATACGGTCGCACCAGGGATCACGGCCCGGCGCGGACATTCGGCGTTTCCGCGACCGTCGCGCTATCGCCAGGGTCGCCGCAAGGCTAGGTGTGTAGCGGCAGGCGGCTTCGGGTCCGCGGGCATGGCCGGCAATGCGTACGCGAGGGCGGGATGATCAATCGGAAAAACCTAGCGCGGCTTCGCCACGATCCCGGGCTGGTGATGGTCGTCGCCAGGCGGTGGCTACCGTGGGCGGCGAGGCGGGGCGACCCCGAATGCCGGCACCTGATCGAAGCCTGGAGCAGCGGCGCGGCGCCGCGCGTCAGCTTCCTGTCGCTGTTTGCGTCCGTCGAAAACATTGATGTCACCCTGCGCAAGCCGGAACATCGCGTGGTCGGCTGGTCGCTGGATCTGCAGGAACTGGTCCGCCTGCTGTTGATCCTCAAGGCCATCCAGGGCGGCAAGGTTCTCGAGATCGGCACCTATGATGGGTTCACCGCCCTCAACATCGCCGCCAATCTGCCGGCCGGCGGCGAGGTCGTCACCCTGGACCTGCCGCAGGACGGCGACGAAGCCGCTCTGCGGGCCGGCGGCCTGTCCAATGCGATCAGTTCGGGCATAGTCGGCGACCGGTTCAGGAACGAGCCCGAGGCCGCCAGGATCAGGCAGATCTGGGGCAATTCGGCTGAAGTCGACTGGGCGAGCTTCGGCGGGCCGTTCGACATGATCTTCATCGACGGGTCCCACGACTACCAATATGTGAAGAGCGATAGCCTGAACGCCCTGCGGCACATTCGCCCGGGCGGCGTCATCCTGTGGCACGACTACGGGCAGGCGGTCGATGTTTCCCGGGCGGTCGACGAGATCGCGCGGACCCACCCGGTGAAGGCGATACTCGGCACCCGGTTCGCCTGCTTGCGGATGCCGTAACGACCGCACAATGACCGCTGTGTTACGCGGCCGACCGGTCGCGCGGAACATTTCCCGGTCGGCGGTATTATCTACGGATTGCCGCGCTTTTTGGGACGGGAACCGATGTTGGCATCGCCATTTGCCGAGGCTCTGGTCGAGACCGCCACCGCGGTGGTGGCCGGGGGCGGCGATTTGATCGCGGCCCTCGACGCCCTGCCGGCCCCGATCTACGTGACCGACCCCGAGGGCCTGGTGACCTATTTCAACCGGGCCTGCATCGGCTTCGCGGGTCGCACGCCGACGGTCGGAAAGGATCGTTGGTGCATCACCTGGAAGCTGTACACCGAGCAGGGCGCGCCCCTTCCGCACGAAGCCTGCCCGATGGCGATGGCGTTACGGACCGGCGGGCCGATCCGCGGCGTGACGGCGATCGCCGAGCGGCCCGATGGCGGTCGGGTCATTTTCATGCCGCTTCCGACCCCCGTATTCAACGCGGACGGGGCGCTCGCCGGGGCGATCAATATCCTGATCGACATTACCGAATACCGCCAGGTCGCGGAACTTCGCGAACAGGCCCGCCGTTGCCGCCGATTGGTCTGGGGCGTGTCAGACCGCGTCACCGTGCAAACGCTGCAACAGATGGCTGAGGAATACGACGCCAAGGCATGTGAGCTTGACGCCGGCGCCGACTCCGATCGCCCCCGATTGGTCGCCTAGCGAACGCGTCGTCTCGACCCTACCCCGCCGCGTCGTCCCCGACCGCCGGCCCCGAACGGGGAGGATGGTCTCGCCGCAGGCGCAGCGAGATCGTGGTCCCGGCCCCGGGCCGGCTGTGTATCTCCACCGACCCGTTCGACTGGGTGACGACGCCGAACACCTGGGCCAATCCCAGGCCAGTGCCCTGACCGAGAGGTTTCGTGGTGAAGAAGGGTTCCATCGCCCGATCGACCACCGCCTTGGGCATACCCTCCCCGGTGTCGATGACATCAAGGTCGATACAGCCTGGTTTGCTCTTCGAGGCCGCTGAGCGGAACGTAAGGCTTCCCCCTCGAGGCATGGCGTCGCGGGCGTTCACGGCCAGGTTGACAAGCGCCATCTCGAGTTGACTGGCATTGCTGGTCACCCAGCGGGCGTCGTCGGCGATATCCACCTGAAGTTGGACAGCGACTCCGACCAATTGTTGAAGGATGCCTTGAAGACCGTCAAATAATTTTTGAAGATCGACCGGACCAATATCGAGAGGCT
>JAYUBD010000051.1:0-2633 GCA_043740995.1 Caulobacteraceae bacterium
GAAGTTCTGGGGGCGGACCACACTGACCGGCGCTGGCGAATCGAGCACGCGCAGATTCTCAGCCCGGCGGATCTGCCGCGTTTCGCCGCCATGGGGGTGACCGCTTCGATGCAACCCTCGCACGCCATCGGCGATCTTTATTTCGCGCCGGCCCGGCTCGGCGCGGAGCGGCTGAAGGGCGCCTATGCCTGGAAGAGCCTGCTGGCCTCGGGCGCGGTGGTGTGCGGCGGCTCCGACGCGCCGGTGGAAAAGGGCGATCCTCGCATCGAATTCTACGCCGCCACCTATCGCCACGCCCTGAACGGGTTCGCCGGAGCGGACTGGGGTTTGGACGAGGCGGTGACCCGCGCCCAGGCTTTGGCGATGTTCACCGCCGCCGCCGCCTATGCGGTGGGGCGCGAGGGTGACCTGGGGTCCCTGACGGTGGGCCGCCAGGCGGATATCAGCGTGTTTTCCCGCGATCTGATGACCGCGCCGCCCGCTGAAATTCCCGGCGCCAGGGCGCTGATGACCCTGGTGGCCGGGAGGCTGGCGCATGGCGGCTGAACGGATCTGGCGCGGTCGCCTGGAAGGCAAGAGCGCGGTCGTGGTCGGGGCCGGCCAGACGCCGGGCGAGACCATCGGCAATGGCCGGGCGGCGGCCATGCTGTTCGCGCGGGAGGGGGCCCGCGTGCTCTGCGTCGATCGCGACCTGGCCTCGGCCGAAGAGACGGCGCGCCTGATCACGCAGGACGGCGGCGAGGCCTTTGCCTGCGTGGCCGACATCACCCGCGAGGCCGATTGCATGGCGCTGGTGGCGCAGGCCGGGACGCGGCTGGGCCGGCTGGACATCCTGCACAACAATGTCGGGGTCGGAACCGGCGACGCGCCCGCTCAGCGCCTGACGGAGGATGACTGGGAGCGCATCCTGGCGGTCAATCTCAAGGGCATGTGGCTGACCTGCAAGCACGTCCTGCCGGTGATGCGCGATCAGGGCCGCGGCGCCATCGTCAATGTTTCGTCCCTGGCGGCGATCGCTTCGTCCAACCTGTTCGCCTATGGGATTTCCAAGGCGGGGGTGAACAAGCTGACCACCTCGATCGCCGCCCTCAACGCCCGTCACATGATCCGCTGCAACGCCATCATGCCGGGATTGATGGATACCCCGATGGCGATCGAAAGCATCGCCCGCGCCAGCGGCGAGCCGATCGAGGCGGTTCGCGCCACGCGCCATGCCCGTGTGCCGCTCGGCCACAAGATGGGCACGGCCTGGGACGTCGCGCACGCCGCCCTGTTCCTGGCCTCCGACGACGCGAAATTCATCACCGGCGTGATCCTCCCCGTCGATGGCGGCGGATCGGTGCGGGTGGGTTGAAGGGGATTTCCGTAGCGCGGGCTTGAAGCCAGCGCTGAGGGCGGCGATGATGCGTTCGACAAGAAGAGCGCCATCGATGGGCGGCTTAAATGATCGGAGACGACGATGGCCTGGGATTTTGAAACCGATCCTGAATTCCAGAAGAAGCTCGACTGGATCGAAGAGTTCATGGCCGACGAGGTCGAACCGATCTCGCACCTGGGCATGGCCGCCTGGAGCACGGCGGGCCGCGAGAAATTCATCAAGCCGTTGCAGCAGAAGGTGCGCGACCAGGGGTTGTGGGCCTGCCATCTGGGTCCGGAGCTCGGCGGACAAGGCTATGGCCAGGTCAAGCTGGCCCTGATGAACGAGAAGCTCGGTCGCAACGGCCTGGCCCCCACCGTGTTCGGCTGCCAGGCGCCCGATACCGGCAATGCCGAGATCATCGCCCATTACGGCACGCCCGAGCAGAAGGAGCTGTGGCTGAAGCCGCTGTTGAACGGCGAGATTCGTTCGGCCTTTTCGATGAGCGAGCCGACCGGCGGTTCCGATCCCCTGACCTTCAAGACCCGGGCCGAACTGGTCGGCGACCAATGGGTGATCAATGGCGAAAAGTGGTTTTCCAGCAATTCGCGGTTCGCCAAGATCCTGGTGGTCTATGCGATCACCGATCCGGACGCCAAAGACCCCTATCGCCGGACCTCGATCTTCCTGGTGCCGACCGCCACGCCGGGCGTGGAAACCATCCGCAATATCGGCGTCGGCGATCATGCCGGCGAGGGCAGCCACGGCTATATTCGGTACACGGACGTCAAGGTTCCCAAGGACGCGCTGCTCGGCGAACGGGGCGGGGCCTTCATCATCGCTCAGACCCGGCTGGGCGGCGGCCGGGTGCACCACGCCATGCGCACGGTTGGGGCCTGTCAGCATGCCTTCGATCTGATGTGCCGCCGCGCGGTGTCCCGCCAGACCCGCGAAGGCCGTCTGGCGGACATGCCGGTCGTGCAGGAACAGATTGCCGACGCCTGGATCCAGCTACAGCAGTTCCGCCTGCTGGTCCTGCGCACCGCGTGGCTGATCGACAAGCACAAGGATTACAAGGTGGTGCGCAAGGACATCGCGGCCATCAAGGTGGCCATGCCGAAAGTCTATCACGACATCGCCGCCACCGCCCTGCACCTGCACGGCGCGCTTGGCGTCTCCAACGAAATGCCGTTCATGGGCATGGTCACCGGCGCCTTTGTCATGGGCATAGCCGACGGCCCGACCGAAGTGCACAAGGCGACGGTCGCCAAGCAGG
>JAYUBD010000052.1:0-2633 GCA_043740995.1 Caulobacteraceae bacterium
GGCCCCAGGGCCTTCACCGCCTGCGTCCATACCGCGCCGTGATAGCTGGGGTCCGGCGTGTTGAGCAGGGGCTGGCGATCAGCATGCGCCTCCCAGTCAAAACTACCGCCATCAACAATCATGCCGCCAATCGCCGTTCCGTGGCCGCCGATATATTTGGTGGTCGAATAGACCACGATGGCGGCGCCGTGCTCGAGCGGCCGGCACAGGGTGGGGGCGGCGGTATTGTCCATGATCAGCGGAATGCCGAGCGGCCGACCGATGGCGGCGACCTCGGCGATGGGAAACACCGCCAGCTTGGGGTTGGGCAGGGTCTCGGCATAGTAGGCGCGGGTGCGCGCGTCGGTGAGCCGGGCGAAGGCTTGCGGATCGGCCGGATCGGCGAACCGCACGTCGATCCCCTGGTCCTTCAGCGTATGGGCGAACAGATTCCAGGTGCCGCCATACAGGTCCGTGGAACTGACCACATTGTCGCCCGCCCGCGCCAGGGTCTGGATCGAATAGGCCGAGGCCGCCTGGCCCGAGGCCAGGGCCAGGGCGCCGACCCCGCCCTCCAGGGCGGTGAGCCGCTCTTCCAGGATGGCCGTCGTCGGATTGCCGATCCGCGTATAGATATTGCCAAGCTCCTTCAGCGCGAACAGGTTCGAGGCGTGCTCGGCGCTTTGGAACTGGAACGACGTGGTCTGATAGATCGGCGGCGCGACGGCGCCGGTGGCGGGGTCAGCGCGCCAGCCGGCGTGCAATACGATGGTTTCCGGGTGGCGGGTCGGGCGGGGCATGCGGCGTCTCCAGGGTGCGCGCCGCACGATAGGGCGCCCTCGACTCCAGGGAAACATGGCTGGTCATCGAAGGCGCGCCGCCCTTTTGGTCGCGCCGGCGATCGACCATGCGAGTTATCTGACCGCCGGGGCGATGGATGGTGTATGGTTTGATCAGGACTTACGCGCCCGCGGCCTTAACGCGACGCCGTCAGTGGGGGGCCACCAACATGCCAATCGCGTCATCGCCATCGATGAGAGCCTGGTGGCTGGCCGGCGTCCTGTGGGGGCTGGGCGCGGCTTCGGCGCTTGGCGATCCGCCGACGGCCGCCGCCTTCGGTCGCCTGCCGGCAATCCAGCGCGCGGTCATTTCTCCGGATGGCGCACGGGTTGCGCTGCTGGGCGGGAGCCCGAACCAGCGGGCGCTGACGATCGCCACCCTGGACAGCGGCAAGTCGGCGGTCGCCCTGCTTGGCCAGGTCGAAGCCAATAACGTGCAATGGGCCGGCAGCGGACACCTGATTGTCAACGCGATCACCCTGGTCAGGCTGGATCCAGGACATGTCTATCATTTGCAGCGGGACATCGTGTTCGACGCGGACGGCAAGGCTCTGCAGCGGCTCCTGGCGACCAATCAGGCGTCCAACTATATTACCGCCCTGCCGGTGATCGCCGTTCTGGGCGATCCGCACCCGACCGCCATTGTCGAAGGGCTCGATTGGACAGCCGGAGCGCTCGATGCCTCGGGCCAGGAAGCGAATACCAATATTAACCGCAACAAGAGCTCCGAGGTGAGCAACGACCTTGTCTCGGCGCTCTGGCGGGCCGATGTCGCGGGGGGTGGCGGGCGCATCATGGAACGCGGCGCCGCCGGCACCGAGAACTGGGATGTCGATGCCCGCGGCGAGGCCCGGGTGCGGTTTGACCGCGACAAAACAACCGACGCGCGGATCCTGTATGGCAGGGCCAGACAAAGCGGCGCCTGGAAGCCCATTCGCCGGCGCGCCGGCATCGGCGGCGGCTTCGGATATCTGGGCTATTCAGATCCAGAGGACGCGATCTATCTTGGGATCGAGACGGCGACGGGCGTGCAGGTGACGCGTCAGGCCCTGAGCGATGGGGCGGTGTCGCCGGTGGGCGGTGTCTCATCCTACGGCGCCGAGATCCTGTGGGACCCCTATACCCGCGCGCCTCTGGCGATCATCAACGGCGGCGTGGCCGACCAGTGGCTCGATTCCGACATGGGCTTGCTGGCGAGTAAACTCGGTCGCGCCTTTAAGGGTCGGACGGTGCGGCTGGACAACTGGTCACAGGATCGCAAGCGCCTGGTGATTGAGGTGCAGTCCCCGCAGGTTCCCCCCAGCTTCTATCTGTTTGACGCCACGCTTGGAGAACTGTCGCCCCTTGGGGAAGCCTATCCCGAGTTGACCGGGGTGGCCATGGGCGCGGCCAGCCTAACCACCTACAAGGCCCGGGATGGTCTGGAGATATCCGCCTATGTCACCGCCCCGCCGCCCGACAGTCGGCCAACCGCGGCCCGGCCGCTGATCGTCCTGCCGCACGGCGGCCCGGCGGCGCATGACGACCCCGGCTTCGACTGGTGGGCGCAATATCTGGCGACCCGCGGTTATGTGGTGCTGCAGCCGCAGTTTCGCGGCTCGACCGGTTATGGCGAGGCTTTCGAGCGGGCCGGAGATCGCGAATGGGCCGGCAAGATGCAGACCGACTTGCTGGATGGCGTCGCGGCCCTGGCAACGAGAGGGCTGATCGACCCCAAACGCGTCTGCATTGTCGGAGCCAGCTATGGCGGTTATGCCGCCCTGGCCGGCGCGGCGTTCCATTCGGACGTCTATCGTTGCGCGGTCTCGGTGAACG
>JAYUBD010000053.1:0-2629 GCA_043740995.1 Caulobacteraceae bacterium
GCGCCCAGACGCAGCAGGGTGGCGACCGACGGGTCAACCCGCATGGCGACCAGGCCGGCGGCGAGCGAACACAGAGCATTGACGACGCCGAGGCGCATCCACAAGCGGCGGTTCCAGATCACGATGATGGTCTCCTGTCGCGGCGGGTCTCGGTCTCCTGGCCGTGTGCGGCCCCTTAAACAAAAACCAGCTGTCCGCTATCGCGGACCCGGCGGATGCTGTTGGATGGCGGCGTTGGAATCAAGGTTAAGGACCGAGGCCATGAACGATCTGGTTTTGCGCGCCGATATCAATGGCGTCGCCCACCTTACGCTCAATCGGCCCGACAAGTTGAACGCGCTGAATGTGCCGCTGTTTTCGGCGCTTGAGGCGCACATCGCCGACATCGAGCAAGCCCCGGTGCGGGCGGTGGTGCTGAACGGGGCGGGGCGGTGCTTTTCCGCCGGCCATGACCTCGGGGATATCGCAAGCGGCGAGCGCCTGCCCCGGCCTCATTTTCAGTCGACCGTCATCGAGCGGCTGGCGGATCTGCCGCTGCCGGTGATCGTCGTGGTGCATGGCCATTGCTATACGGGCGCGCTCGAACTCGCCCTGGTCGGCGACATCATCGTCGCGGCGGAGTCGGCGCGGTTCGCCGACACCCACGCCAAATGGGCGCTGACCCCGGTCTGGGGGCTGAGCCAAAGGCTGCCCCGGAGGGTCGGGACCTACAAGGCGCGCGAGATGATGTTTACCTGCCGGACCTATTCCGGGCGTCAGGCCGAGACCATGGGCCTGGCCAATCTGTGCGTGCCGGACGCCGAACTGGAGGATGCGGTTACGGCGCTGACCGCCGAAATCCTGGCCAATGCCGCGTTCAGCCACGCCGCCAACAAGCGCCTGCTGATGCACACCGACGGTCTGCCGCAGGGCGCCGGTCTTTCGCACGAAATCTACCGCGGAGAGGGACGCGGGCCGGACATGGCCGAGCGCATCGCGGCTTTCAGCCAAAGGAAGTAAACGGTCTGCGCGCCAATCCGTGCTATGGGACGCCATGGCCGCCTCCGAAGACGATACACCGCCCGACATGACGCCCGCCCAAAAGCTGGCGGCGCTGGTGGCGCGGCGCAAGGCCGGGGCCGGGGCCGGCGGCTGGAACGCCTCGGTCGGGGGACATAAACAACAGGAGCGGGCCGCCGCCGCCCGCTCGGCGGCGAAATCCAAACCCGCTCTGCGCAAATAGCGCCTCCCGCTCAGCACACCTGGCCGGCGCTCCACCCGCTGGCCCAGGCCCACTGGAAATTATAGCCGCCGAGCCAACCGGTCACATCGACCACTTCGCCGATGAAATACAGGCCGGGCACGGCCTTCGCCGCCATTGTGCGCGAATCCAGCCCGTCGGTATCGACGCCCCCCAGGGTGACTTCGGCGGTGCGATAGCCTTCCGATCCCACCGGCTTTACCGTCCAGGCGTTTACGGCGGCGGCGAGCAGGCGCAGCGCCCGGTCGGGAGTGTCGGCCAGATTGCCGGCGGCGAGCTGTCCGGTCGCCTGGCAGGTCTCGACGATGTGCTGCGCCAGGCGGTGCGGCAGGTCGCGGCCCAGAACGGTCTGAAGCGCCTGGCGACCGTGGTCGGCGCGGGCGCGGCGCAGGATCTCGAACATGTCCCGTCCCGGCGCCAGGTCGATGTCCACGGTCTGACCCTCGCGCCAATAGGACGAGATTTGCAGGATCGCCGGGCCGCTTAACCCCCGGTGGGTGAACAGCATCGGAGCCTCGAAGGTCACGGACCCGCGGGCCGCCCTGACATCCACGGCGACGCCCGCCAGGGCCTTCAACCGGTCGAGCAGGCCCACTTCAAAGGTCAGGGGCACGAGGGCCGGGCGGGTCTCGCGGACGTTCAGGCCAAAGCGGGTCGCCACATCATAGCCGAAACCGGTGGCCCCCATTTTGGGGATGGACTTGCCGCCTGTGGCGATCACCACGGCGTCGCAGGCGAGCCGCTCGCCGTCCAGGCCAAGCGCGAACCCCTCGGCGGTGTTGTCCAGCGTGTGAACCGCGGCGCCGAGCCGCAAGGTCGCGCCGACGGCGCGCAGTTCGGCGAGCAGCATCTCGACAATCAGGCGGGCGCTGTGGTCGCAAAACAGTTGGCCCAGGGTCTTCTCATGCCAGGCGATGCCGTGGCGTTCCACCAGGGCGATGAAGTCCTCCGGCCTGTAGCGGCGGAGCGCCGAGAGGCAAAACCGGGGATTGCCGGAGATGAAGGCTTCCGGCGCGGTATGCAGATTGGTGAAGTTGCAGCGGCCGCCGCCGGAGATGCGAATTTTTTCGCCGGCCGCCCTGGCGTGATCCAGCAGCAGCACCCGCCGGCCCCGTTTGCCGGCTTCGATGGCGCACATCATGCCGGCCGCGCCCGCGCCGATCACCACCACGTCGTATCGCTGCAACCCGTTCTCCTTGCCCCCGGTCCTGGCGCCCGCCCTTGTCGGCGACCGGCCGGCGGCCCTAGAGACTATGCCATGGCCTGGACGCGAACCTATGAGGATGCGGAGCCGCAGCGCGTCAATCGCTGGCTCGCCCAAAGCGGCGTCTGTTCGCGGCGGGAGGCCGAGGCCCTGATCGCTCAGGGCCTGATCCTGATCGATGGCCA
>JAYUBD010000054.1:0-2628 GCA_043740995.1 Caulobacteraceae bacterium
CCGCCGCCCCGGCCGCCGCCGCTGACGCCGCCGCCGCCGCTGCTCCCGCCGCCGCCGCCGACGCCGCGAAGAAGCCGTAAGCTTCAGCGACAAGAAACCATTGGTTTCGAGAAGGGCCGCCCGATGGGCGGCCCTTTTTCGTTTAGCACGCCACCTTGCCGACTCTCCAACGCTGCGCGCATGATCGTCCCGCACCATATCTGACCAGGAAGGGCGCGCCGATGTCGGATCCGAGGATAAATCCCCAAGGCCCCTTGAAAGGCCGCGTGGCGCTTGTCACCGGCGCCAGCCGAGGCATCGGCGAAGCGATCGCCGCGCGCTTGGCCATGGAAGGCGCCAAGGTCGCGGTTTCCGCGCGCACGGCGGAGCCTGGCGAAAGCCGCCTTCCCGGTACCCTCGCCGACACCGTGGCGCGCCTGCGCGCCGCCGGCGGCGAGGCCGTGCTGATCAAGGCCGATCTGGCCCAGGCCGCCGAGCGCGAACGCCTGGTCGAAGAGACGATCAACGCCTTCGGACCCATCGACATCCTGATCAACAATGCCGCGATCACCTATTTCGCGCCCGTGGCGAACTTTACCGAAAAACGGTTCAAGCTGATGATGGAGGTGCAGGTCTATGCGCCGTTCCACCTCTGCCAACTGGTGCTGCCCTTGATGAAGGCGCGACGACGGGGCTGGATCGTCAACATCTCGTCACCAGCCGGTCTGCACCCCAAGCCGCCCTACGCCGGACGCGCGCATGGCGGGACGGTCTATGGCATGTGCAAGGCCGCTCTCGAGCGATTCACCACCGGGCTTGCCGCCGAGGTTCATGCTGACAACATCGCGGTGAACGTGGTCTCGCCCGGTCTTGTCGATACGCCGGGCGTGGCGGTGCATGGCCTGATCAATGAAGCCACGAGGGACCGCGTCCAGCCGATCGAATTCATCGCCGAAGCCGTGTACCAATTGGCCAGCGGCGACCCATCCACCGTCACCGGCCGGATTGAATACGCCGAACCTTTTCTGAAAAGCCTGGGCCTGACGCCGTCAGCCCTGATCTGAAAGATCGAGCCGCAGTTGGTTCACTACGCCAAGAGGTCGCGATCGTTTCCGCTACGCTGGAGCCAGGCGGCCGCATAGCTGCAATTGGCGACGATCTTCAGCTGCCCCTCCCTGGCCTGTGCGGCGACCCCCTCCATCAGCCGACCCGAAGCGCCGGTTCCGCGCAGGGCTGTCGGGGCCTCGACATGGTCGATGATCAACAAACCGGGCGCGCGACGGTAATCGGCCCAGGCCGTATGGCCATTTTCGCTGAGTTCAAACCGGGCGCCGGTCGGATTATTTGTCACAACCGTCATGGGCTGTCCTTTCGCGGGTTTGATAGGCTTAATAGGCAAGATGGGATCGGAGGGGGCGCCTTCCAACCCCGCAGTTGGCGCGCGCGCCAGTGCGAAACGGCGCCTGGGTCGTGTGACATTCACGGGTCGAAGGGAAAACCGATGAGGCGGCAAGGGTGGGTGTTGATCGCGATGGGCCTCGCCAGCCTGACGGCCTGCCATAAGCCGGGAAGCGCCGCCGCCCCGGGTCCCGAAAACGGTCGCATGCCGCCGAGAAAAGCCGGGTTGTGGATTCAGAGCATGAATCATGACGGCAAGCCCGGACGATGGGGGGATATCAAAATGTGCGTCGATGCTGCGACCGATGCCCAGATTTCGATGCTCGGCCGGCAATTCGCCAAGGGGCCTTGCGAACGAACGGTGACCCGGGATGCCGGAAGCGTCTACCACTTCCTTTCGACATGCCGGCTGGGCGAGAACGGTGTTGTGACCTCTCGCGGCACGGCCAGCGGCGACTTCGTAGCGACCTATCGTGTTCATACCGAAAACGACATCGCGGGCGCGCCGTTTCCACCGATCAACGGCCATCACGTAACCGAGGTCGCGGGGCGGTACGCCGGACCCTGCCCGGCGAACATGGCGCCCGGAGACATCACCATCTCATCGCTCCACATGAACCTCAACCGCCTGCCCATGGCGCAGAAGGCCCTGGGTCTCCAATAGCCCGGCAAGAGGAGCCCTAAAGCCGCTCCACCGCCAGGGCCACGGCCTCACCGCCGCCAATGCACAGGGACGCCAGCCCGCGCTTCTGATCGCGGGCTTCCAACGCGGCCAGCAGCGTCGCCAGGATCCGGGCGCCCGAGGCGCCGATGGGGTGGCCAAGGGCGCAGGCGCCCCCGTTCACATTCAGGCGCTCTCTAGGAATATCCAGATCGCGCATGGCGATCATCGCCACCACGGCAAAGGCTTCATTCACCTCAAACAGATCAATATCGGCGACGCTCCATCCCGCCCGATCAAGCGCATGCCGCATGGCCGGAACCGGCGCGGTGGTGAACAGGCCGGGGGCGTGCGCGTGGGCGCCATGACCGGTAATCCGGGCGACGGGATTGAGACCAAGCCGTTCGGCGGTGGAGGCGCGCATCATCACGATGGCCGCGGCGCCATCGGAGATCGAGGAGGCATTGGCCGCCGTGATCGCGCCATCCTTGGCGAAGGCGGGCTTCAGGCCGGGAATCTTGGCGGGATCGGCCTTCAGGGGCTGTTCGTCCTGGCTGACCCATTCAACGCCCTTGCGTCCCGCGATCTCG
>JAYUBD010000055.1:0-2621 GCA_043740995.1 Caulobacteraceae bacterium
AAGTTCAGCGGGTTAAAATTGTAGGCAAGCTTGCCATTATACTTGATGAAGGTCTTGCTGCCGTCGGGATTGTCGGCCAGGCCGCCGAACCAACCATAGGCATTGTTGCTGGAACCCGAGCAGGAATGCTGGTTGTTGGTCGCGCCGACCGTGGCGATGCCGCAATCAGAAAAGTCGCGGGTGCCCTGCAGGATCGGATCGAGGTGGCGATAGGTGGCATAGGCGGTGATATTGCCCTTGTTGTCCGGCGAACTGGCGCCGACGATCAGTGAGACATTGTGGGTGCCGCCGTCGTTCCCGACATCGCGGGGGATGGGGTAGCCCTTGGCGGTCAGGGCCTGTTGCGCATCGGCATTACCCTGCTGATGGTTGAAGAAGCCGTACTGGTAATCAACCTGCACGCCCTCGAAGTTTTTCTTCAGGATGAAGTTGACCACGCCGGCGACGGCGTCCGAGCCGTACACGGCCGAGGCGCCGCCGGTGACCACTTCGACCCGATCGACCAGGCCCGCGGGAATGTCGTTGAGGTTCGGGGTGACGGCGGTGACGCTGCCCGGCATCAGGCGGCGTCCGTCAACCAGCACCAGGGTGCGCTGCGCGCCGAGATTGCGCAGATTGGCCTGGGCCGTGCCGTCCGAACCATTGGAGACCTGCGAGGTCTGCGCGGCGAAGGCCTGGGGCAGACTGTTGAGCAGGGCTTCGACATTGCTCGCGCCGGTCAGCTTGACGTCGGCGGCGGTGACGGTGGTCAGCGGGCTGACGCTGGTCAGGTTCGGCTGTTTGATGCGCGAACCGGTCACCACCAGTTCCTGCACGGCGGTCGCCGCGCCTGCGGTGGTCGAGGTCGCGGCGGCGTCGGCGGCAAACACCGAACCGGCGGAAGCGACGAGCGCGACCCCGGTGATCATTGAAGACGCCAGAAGTCGGGCGCGTGTGGTCGAAGTCATCAAGTTTTTATCCTCCAACAGGCTCCGGCGTCATTTGGTGAACGCGCGCGGGGGCTGTGATGTGAAATCCCGAGTGAGTCCTCCCCCGGTTGGGCGATAGTTAGGGGCGGGTTGCCACGGTGGTCAACGCAGATTACGTCCCGGTAACAGCTTCGCGGGGCAGGTGTCACTTTCCAGTCACAGATTGCGCAATGAACGAGCCCGGGTTTCTATGGTTCTACACAAAGGTTTCCGGATGATGCTCGTTGAGGCGTTGCAGCGCGTCGTGGGACCAACGCCAATGGCGGGATTGGCGTGGCTGTTGGTCGCTGGATCCGCCTTGGCGGGTCCAGCCGCGCCGACCCGTGCGCCGGCCATTCAGTCCATCCTGGATTGTCGGGCCTTGCAGGATGCGCCGCAGCGTCTGGCCTGCTACGACAAGGCGGTGGCGGGCATGTCCCAGGCGGAGAGCAAGGGCGATCTGGTCACTATTGACCGTGCGCAACGCCAGGCCGTTCGCCGGCAGGCGTTTGGCCTTATCCTGCCGTCGCTGGCGATGTTCGACCGCGGCGAGCGGCCGGAAGAGGCAGACCGGATCACCGCCAGCGTGTCGCAGGCCTGGAAATCAGCCGCCGGCAAATGGATGATCCGCCTGGACGATGGGGCGGTCTGGCGTCAGGTGGACGACAATGAATTGTTCAAGCCGCCCCATGCCGGCTCGATGGCCAAGATTCGCAAGGCGGCGCTCGGCAGCTATTTCATGAATCTCGACGGCCAGATCGCGATCCGCGTCCACCGGGACAATTAGCGGTCCACCCGTTCCCCGGCGTTACCGGTCCTTCGGGTCGATCGCGTCGCGCAGGCCGTCGCCGATGAAGTTGAACCCCATCAGGGTGGCGATCATGGTCAGTGAGGGGAAGATCAGCAGCCAGGGGGCCAGTTCCAGGTCCTGCGCGCCGCCGGCGATCAGGGTGCCGAGCGAGGCCATTGGCGGCTGCACGCCCAGGCCGAGAAAACTGAGGAAACTCTCCGCCAGGATGACGGCGGGAATGGTCAGGGTGACATAGACCACGACCGGGCCGAGCAGGTTCGGTACGATATGCCGCCGGATGATGGCCGCCTGACTGAGCCCGGCGGCGCGGGCGGCCTCGATGAATTCCTTGTTTTTCAGCGACAGGGTCTGGCCGCGCACGATGCGGGCCATGGTCAGCCACTCCACCGCGCCGATGGCGACGAAGATCAACACGATGTTCGAGCCGAAGGTCACCATCAGCAGGATCACAAAGAAGATGAAGGGCAGGGAATACAGGACATCGACAATCCGCATCATCGTCTCGTCAACCGCTCCGCCGACATAGCCGGCGGTCGCGCCCCAGGCGATGCCGACCACCAGCGAGACGCTGGTCGCCACCACGCCGATCGCCAGCGACACCCGCAGCCCCATGAACAGCCGCGCCAACAGATCGCGGCCCAGGGCGTCGGAACCCAGCAGGTGCCCATGGGTCAGAGGGCCGACCCAGACATCGTCCTTGTTGATCTCATCAAACCGGTAGGAGACCAGGTAGGGTCCCGCCAGGGCCAGCACCACGAGGAGGGCCAGCACGCCCATGCTGACGACCGCGGCCTTGTTGCGCGCCACCCGACGCCGGGCGTCATCCCACAGGCTGCGGCCTTTGACGGCCGGCAAGGCGGCGG
>JAYUBD010000056.1:0-2615 GCA_043740995.1 Caulobacteraceae bacterium
CTGGCCGTCGCGCGCTACATTCCCATGAATCCCGTGCGCGCCGGCATGGTCGCCAAGCCCCAAGACTGGCCGTGGTCGAGCGCCCGGGCGCATCTGGCCAGCGTCGTATCCCAAGAAGGATGGGCCTACCTCAATTACGCGATGTCACCGTAACTCCAGGGCGAGGCAGGCTGAAATCATTCATAAAAACCCCTCCCTCCCCTTCAGGGGAGGGTCGAGACGAAGTCCGGGGTGGGGCTTCTGGCGGGGCCAACCACGCAAGCGCTCAAACGATCCAAACGCTCGCGCCAATCGGCGCCAACCCCAGCCCCGCCGCCACCCGGCGCGAGGCGGTGTTGCTCATCTGGGTGCTGTAGAACAACGCCCGGTCGCCCAGACCCTCCAGCCGCGACCAGGCCGCCGTGACCGCCCCGGCCAGCCCCCGGCCCCGAAAGGCCGGAAAGCTATAGACGCCGACCTCGGCGCCGGCGGGGCCAAGCCGCGCGGCGAAGCCCATGGCGGCGATCTCGCCATCGACCAGGGCCACGCACCAGGGCGCCCAGAAATCCTCGACGCCCAGGAATCCCGCCTCGCGCAGGGCCGGCGGTACGCCGTCCCGCGCGATCGCCGCCAACAGCCGCGCTCCCGCTTCGCTGTCGCCGCGCACGATCTCGCCGGGCGGATCGCCAAGCCTTGGCAGGCTGAACATCACGCCCGGAACCACGGACCGGGCGGGCGCGCGCCGCTCCAAGACCCCGACCACCGCCCCCAATCCGGGCGGCGTCACGGAAGCGTCCCACCAGACGGGCCACGCTTCAACCAGAGCGACAATCTCCGCGGCGTCGGCGTCCGGCATCTCCGCATGCACGGCGGCCACCGATCCGCCGGCGCATCCCGCGATCATCACCCGCGGCCCCGGCCCGCCATCCGGCGGCCCGCACCGCTCGATCCGCCCGGCGGGCGACAGGACAAACATGGTCGCCACCTCGATGTTCAGGAGACGGAGGGCTTCGGCGGGTGTGGGCGACCCTGCGTGAAGATTCACTGTTGCAGATGAAGCCCTTTACTCCAACGGCTGTAAATCGCGTTGTTTTCGGTCTTTAGGCCCATACTGTCTAAGTTCTCAGTTTGAAAGCAGAAAGAAAAAAGCCCCGCCGAAGCGGGGCTTGCCGAGTTAGCCGAAGCGAACCAAGCTTAGGCCGCCAGCGGGAGCGCATGATAGTTAGACGGATCGGTGGCGTCGATGACGATTGGCGGTTCCGCAGCCACCCTTATCGTCCATTTTGCGATATCGCCCATGGGGGGTATTTTTCTCTCGCCATCCCCTTGCAGCGCGTGAGCGCGAATCACGATTTCAGCAGAACGATCAATTGGATTCTCTCCGCGTTCCCATCGACCCACGGCCTGTACCTCCTTACCGACCAGCGCCGCGAGTTGGCCTTGTGTCATGCCCATTTCGGTTCTGAGGAACCGGAGTTCTTTGGGTTGAAGCCCGGATTCCTTCGCCGCTATGGTGGTCGTGAGGACGCGATGCAGCAGCCCCACGTTCGGGACGGTTATGAGGTGCTCCCCCTCGTCATCTTGAACGACCCGAAGGCCCTTGAGGATGACATTATCGAGTCCGCATGCGTCATAGCGGTAATCGATAAGATTCATTTTTCATCTCTCCACATAATAGTGACAATCTTGATCTCGCAGCCACCGCTTGGAATGACCACAGCCCTGATTGTCCGCCCTTCGCTATTGGGGGTCATACCCTCAATGCAATACTTAAAGTGACCCGCTCGGGTCGACTCTTCTGGATCGTCGTGCACAAACCCCGTTCTCAAGAGATAAATGGTGTCACTCGCGATTAGCCCACGCTCCTTCAACCGTTCATGGTAGTGAACGGCAAACGTCAGGGTCAGATCGTCGCCCTTAGCGCACGCATTTATGCGTTTCGTGGCTTCGGCTGGTTTCCATGGTCCGGGACATTTCGCCATGCGCTTCCCTATCACGGTGATAGGAGATGGCAAGTAAAATTAGTTTTAGGTCCGTTGGTTCCACAAGGTGGGACTTTGGCGCGCTTTTTGTAAGAGCCCCCGCATCACGCCCCCCCTACATCACCTTCCAGCTATGCGCCGCCCCCTCGCCCCGCCAGGTTCGCCGCCAGCGTTGTTCGGCGGTCAGGGCCGGGGCCGGGGGGCCGGCGATCAGGGGGCGGGCGAGGCAGGCATAGCGGGTTTCGTCGGCGATGTGGTCCTCGGCATGGGTGTCGAGGTCTTCGGGCCGTCCGGGATCATGGCCCAGCATCGGCACGGTGCGGATGAAATCCCGGCAGGTGGAAAACACGAACAGCATGGGGCCTGCCTCGCCCGCCGGCGGCGGCTCGCCGCCGATCCGGGCGCGCATCTGGTCCCAGCCGCCGGCCGCCCCGGCCTTGCCGACCCGGGTATTGTCGGCCGGGCGAAAGGCCACCCCGGAGCGGCGCATGCGCTCGCCGATCGACGGGCCGCCGTCCTCGCGGAAGATCGACGGGTCGGCGACGCCCCAGGCCACCGGATCGCCGGTCTCGCGCGCCAGGATGCCCGCCGCCACCGCCTCGGCCGCCAGGCGCAGGCCTTCGCCGGGCTTGCCGGTGCAGCCATACCATTCGC
>JAYUBD010000057.1:0-2607 GCA_043740995.1 Caulobacteraceae bacterium
GAAAACGCAGGATCAGGGCGCCTGAGACGCCGCCGATGATCGGTCGAAACCCGCCCGCTATTCCGGCCCCGAACACGGAGCGAAGCGCACCGAGCACATTGCCGCGTCGCGATTCGGGAATGAGCTCAATGACTTCAGATGGGAGGACTGCGTTCAATTTCGATTTCGGCATGGGCCGCCCGAATATCGAGAAATCGCCACAACGAAAAGGCGGCGCCAAGCTTCAGGCAGGGCGTTCAGACGCCGAATTTGGTCGAGGGGGCCGCCATCACCTCGACACCGGCCCCCTGACGAGCGCGGATCGCGCGCGCGAGGTCGCTCCCGTCGATGTTCACCAGATTGGCCGACGCCTTGGCAACGTCATACGGAAACGGCGGTCGTTAGTCGCGTGGTCCCGGTCGGCGCCTCCCCACGAGCGCCTCAATTCTTGCCGACGTCCGCTGCGTCGGCCGAGCTGGCGGCCGAATCAGCTGCCCTCGCAGCCGTAGCCGCTGAGCGCTGCGCAGAGGCGGCGGCGGCCATGGCCGGCTCCGCAGCCGCGGCGGCAGTGTTTGCGGCGGTGGCCGCGTTCGTGGCTGCCGCGGAGTTCGCGGCGGCGGTGGCGGTCGCCGCGGCGGTGGTCGCATTGGCTGCCGCGGCGTCGGCGACCGCGGCGTTTGCTGCCGTTGCGTCATCGTGCTTTTCGCACCCGGTCACGGAAATTGCGGCAAGGGCCGCACCGGCGAGCAGGAGGGATTTGACGGTCCTGGAGGTCATTTGTGGCTTCCTCTTGATTTGGGTCCGCAAGCGGCTTGCGATGGGGTGACGATTCCTGAAAAGCCCCGTCGCGCGAAAAGGTTTCAATCCCGACGAATTCGTCACCCTTCGCTGTAGGGTTCCGGCCAGCGACATATGCTCGCCAAGCCTCCCGGCGCCGCTCTCCCGCTTCGTCTAACCGACCCAGATAACCCTCGGTCGCACATTCGGCTGGGCATCGGGCGTTGTGGCGGCATACCCGATGCAAATTGCGCAAACCGGCGTGAGGTCCGGCGGAATGCCGAGCTCAGCTTTCACTTCGGGAGTGCGGAGCCAAGGCAGCGGCGCGCCAACCCAGCAGGCGCCCAGACCACGGGCATGGGCGGCGAGCAGCAGGGTCTGGCCCGCACGGCAACAATCCCCGACCGGCCCGGAAATGATCACCACGGCCGGCGCGTTCCAGAAGAACCTAAAGTCTTCGCGATCGAGCCACGCGGCGCCCTGGCCGGCCGAACGCTGGTCTTTTGCATACTGTTTGGCCCGTTGCCCGTAGTCGGCGATGCGTTCCGTCCCTTGGACCACGTTGAAGGTCCACGGAACCTGTCGGGCGAACGGCGGCGGCGTCTGGGCGGCGTCCCGGATCAGATCCTCGATCAGGCGTCGGTCGATGGCTTCAGCCGTGTAGGCGCGGATCGACCTTCGCGTGTGGATCGCCTCGATCGTGTCCATCGGTCCTCTCCACTCCCAGCAGGATCAGACCACATCCATTCCTGGATGTCAGGAAGCTCAGTGGCCTCCCGTCCCTCCGCCGGCGTCCGAGGCCAATATCGCCGGCCTGCTCAATCGTACATCATCCAGAACCCTGACGCCCCCGAAGCCGGTCGATCTTTGGCAGGCGCTGTTCAAGACCGGCCCTAAGGGTCCGCGCCCAATGATGAACAACAGTTTGGTGCTCTACACCCCCGGTCACGGCGACACGATCAACATTGATGGGGTCAAGCGGCCGGCAAACGGGATCGGCAGGGCGGTCGCGGACGGCGCCGCCGGCTCCGATTTTTTCACGAACTATCAAGTCGCCTGCCCCGGAAACGTTCCGATCATTCCCGGGACCAGTGTCGAGGGGCAGATCACCTTATGCGGCATGCCGCGCGGACTGAGCGGCGTCATCTTCTCGATCAACGGCGTCTCCGTCGGGCATGGCCGCGATGGCGGTCGTCGCCGACGGCTCGGCGCTCGACATGTCCGGCCTGGTCGGCGATGGAGGCGGAAAAACGCTCAGCTATCTCGACCTGACGATTCCGGTCGAATTGTTCGCGACGATGGGCGGCGGTTCGATGTTTGATCTGGCGGTGTCGAACCCAGACCATGAATCGGTGCAGGCGTTCCAAAATTCGTTCCTGGCCTATACTTGGCTTGACGGCCCGGTTGATGCCTGCGCCGCCGGTTTTTGCGACCTGTATACGGATCTGGTCTCCCAGGTCCCTGAACTGCCGAGTTGGTTTTTTCTGCTTTCCGGTTTCGGCTTGGTTGGGGCGGCGCTGCGCCGCCGTCAATCCGGGCCGGGTTGGTTGCCGGTACAGCGTGAATTTTCAATCAGGGTCCACTCAAACCTAAGTCGAGCCCACCTTTCGCGCCCGGCGTTGGGGGCGGTCATTCAAGTTCAAACGCTTTAGGTCACCCGCTCGCTATTGCTTACTTCAACGCCGCGTCGCCAAGCTGCGACACTCCGGACAGCAGCCCCGCCATCATTAGCCCGATCACCCCGCCCAGCACGATGATCAGCGCCGGGCCGAGCAAACGCCCGATGGCGTCTATGCGCCGGATGGCGGCGTCTTCCTCCAGCTTTCCCGCCCGGGCCAGCATGGCGCCGAG
>JAYUBD010000058.1:0-8602 GCA_043740995.1 Caulobacteraceae bacterium
GACCGCGATGGCCGCTTCGGGTCTCACGGCGAGCGGCAAGCCCCATAAGGGGATCAAGTGCGGCAACTCCTACATCGCCGCCAACAAGGTCTGCCACAAGAACTAGGCGACCTCAGCGCCGAAACAACGAGGCCCTCGGTGTGAACCGGGGGCCTTTTCGTATAGGTTGCGGGCCGGGGCGGGCCCTCACAACCCGCCCCGATCCTGACCCGCGCTGCAAAGGGGATTAGGAAACCACCAAACGCGGGATCGCTCATACTTAGCAATCCGGAACGCCGGACGCATCGCGAAACCAGATCACAAGTCTGTGGGCCTCGCTCGCTCGGCCTGTGACCGACAGTTTAAAGTCGCGTCGATCTCGTCGTTGCCTGAGACATGCATCCCTGCTCAAAAGCCTTTGGCGAATTTGGACAAGTCGTTGGTCCGGCCGTTGAATGGGCTCGCGCCCACGTGGCGCCGGCGACGGCTTTGTCGTCAGTGAGATCCTGGTCTTCGGCGGCTGCGTCATCACTCGCCCGCGCACGGTCGTAGGCGCGAACCACAACCTGCCCTTTGGCGCGGTCGGCAGTGTCCCTCGAGACAGATAGGGCCACGCCGAAGATCGTCGAACCTGCGGCGAGCACAAGCGCCGTCAATACGATCAAAGGCGGCGCCGGTCGACGGTACGGGATCGACGTCCTGGTCCAGGGCATGAACCGGCCTGCCGGCTTGCGCCATGCCGATCATGGCCGGACCGCCGTCCGGGACGCGACGTTCGCCGCCGGAGTCCGGCCTACAGCCACTGCGCGACCCCACCGTGATAGGAGCATGTGCCCCGGTGGTGTTCGCTGAAGCTGAAGGTCCCGTCCCGACACCTCGCGGTCGCGCCCGCCGGGGCGCGGCTCACGTGGACGGGACGATGGACAAGGTGTCCACTGCTATTGGCGTAGTAGTCCGCGCCATGGGGGTAGGCGTGCTCGCGCGACAGTCCCTGAGTGGCGACCGACCAAAGCGCGAGGGCCAGAAGCGCGAAGGCTATTTTCATCAACCGCCCCCAATCGTCGCGGGAGCTTAGGGGCAACGGGCTGCGGTCGCAAATCCGCCATCGACAACCCCGGGGGTGTGGGCGGGCGCCATTTGGCCTCGCCGGCCTCCAATTGCAGCGGCGTAGGACCAACGGGGGGTGATCGCGCCGCCTGTCATCCGTTTGATGTGGGTGTGTCCCGCGAGATCTGCATCGCCCGGGTGACCACGTTCGACGGCTTGGTCGGACTTTTCGACCAACGGTGTCGACGGCCGTCTGGCCTATCGGGAGCACTGCGCTAAGAGGCGATGTCGGCGACCTGGTGGCCGGTCTCGAGAAGGTCGGGCCGCCTATTCGTGCGCCAGGGTTTCTCTTTTCGCGACTCTGAGGCCGGACTGCTTGTCAGGGCGGACCGGGCGCCGCCACGTCATCTCCCGTGGATGCCGGTCGGCGCGCGACCCAAGCGGCCCCTCGTTGGCTTGATCTGGCCCAAGGACGGCTGCGCCTCGATCGACCTGGGACGCAACGGCGGCGGGTCGACTTATCTTCCCCTGACGGCGGAGCCGTCATTCCTCGCGGGGACAAGAAAGTCTCACTGCCGCCGTCCTCCGCTGCGCTTCGGCCTTTCGGGTGCGTCGTCGATCGCCTCGGGCCCGCAGATCGCCATCGAGGCCGCGATGGTCGCGGGCTCGAAACACCAAGGAGAAGTGACATGGCTAACATCGGTTCTTTCAAGAAATCCGGCCAGGAGTATCAGGGAGAGATCGTCACCCTGGCGGTTCAGGCCAAAGGCGTCCGCATCGTTCCTGAAGCCAACCAGGCCAACGACGCCGCCCCCAGCCACCGGATCTTCGTCGGCCGCGCCGAGATCGGCGCCGCCTGGTCGAAGCGCTCCGCCTCGGGCCGCGACTACCTATCGGTCAAGCTGACCGATCCGAGCTTCAAGGCGCCTATCTACGCCAATCTCTTCGACGACGAGGGCGGCGACGGCTTCAGCCTCATCTGGTCAAGCAACCGCAAGGCCAACGTCGGCTAAGAGCTAACCCTAGCGACGCCCCGCCCGAACCCTCGGGCGGGGTTTTCGCAACAGCTGACGGGGAGATTGAGCGCCGCCCGCGCGGAGCTCAGTCGCCCTCGCGATCGCCATCGGGCGCGTAGAGCCGCTGAATTTCGAGTTCGAGCCGACGCTCGGCGCTCACGTCTCGCCTCTGCAGGTATTCCCGCAGGAGTTCGAACCCATGGCGCAGGGACTCCAGGAAATGGCTCCCTGGAATCACCGACATCTGATCGCCGACATCCTTCTCGAACTCCTGCAGCGCAATCCAGAGGATGGTCGAGGCCTTGTTGTCGGCCGCCCGCATCGCCGTCTCGTCGGAGCCGAACAGCAAACCCAGGGTAATCGCCGCCGCGTCGGCGTCGGTGGCGAGGGCGAATAGACGTACCTTCTCGAGGTCAAGGCGTCCGCGCCCGGCTTCGAAATCTTCGTAGGTCCGCAAGCCTATTCCCATCGCCTTGGCGACTTCCGCCGCCTTCATGCGTCGCTCAAGACGAATGGACTTCACGATCGCGGAAAGCAGGCGGGCCTGACTGGCCAGGCTACGGGGTGGCGAGCTTGGCATACACACTCCTTACCGCCTGCAAATCAACTTAAACGTAACAGTTACTCTGTCGCCCGCTCCGCGTCAGATCAACGTATTGTCGCATGTTTGTTACATTTCTCGGACGGCGAGTGGCGGGGCGTCTCTCAACTACTCTCACGTTATGTGAGCACCCGCGAATCGCAGGGCATTTGCCCGGTTTGTTGCGGGTTCGCCCGCAGAGAAATGCGGAATCAAGGAAGGTTTTTCCGCGGCGGCCGCGGCGCGATCCGCGGACGGCGCCGCGCGCGGGGCAATCGCCTCGACAGCCGGGGCTCCGTCCATCAGGCTCGGTCCCCTTCAATGGAGCGCCTGTGAGCCGGGACCGCGATCCCTTTGAGCGTACACTGGGCCACCTGCGGCGGCGGCTGCGGGCCGGTGCGTTTGGACATGGCCAGCCACTGCCCATCCTCAGGCTGGCGCAGGACTTGGCGGTCAGCACGACGCCGATCCGGGAGGCGCTGGCGAGGCTCGCCGGCGAAGGTCTCATTGACCGCGCCGCGAGCGGCTACGCCACGCTTCGGCATGACGTCGGCAGCCTGTCGGACCTCTACCGTCTCGACGAGGTCTACGCCCTGGCGGCCTTGAGCGCGGTGCGCGACCGCGACGCCCGGCCTTCTCCCCCTGTCGAGCTTGGCGCCGGCGAGGGCGGATATCTCGACCGGACCGAGACCCTGCTCGCGCGCCTAGGAAGGGCGCGGAACCGTGCGCTGCGCGCAGCGCGACGCGGTTTGTGGGACCGCCTGGCCCCGTTCCGCCAGGCCGAGGTCGATGTTCTCGACGGGCTCGACGACGAGATGAGGGCGCTGGAGCACCTCGGGCCAAACGACATTCGCACCACGGACATTCGCGCGTACTACCGACGCCGAACGCGCGCGGCGGCGATTATCCTGAACGCCGCAATAGATTGAAATATCAATCAAATATACCTTGAATATACGACAGCCAGGTCGCCTCCTTGAGCCGTCGCAACCCGCGACATTCAAGCTAAGGAGGCCACGATGACCATTCGTCTGAAGACCAAGCTCATCCGTGTCGGGCGCGCCAAGGTGCTGACCCGTTCGAGCACCACCGGGTCGGCGCCGGAGTTGGTCAACCCGATCGAGCGCTACCACTGATCTGACGGCCGGCGCGTCCAGTATAGGGCGCGCCGGCTCGCTTCTCGCCGCCAGCGGCGGGCTGGCGCTGACAAGCCATCAGGCCGGACCCAAGCGTCTCGTCAGGGCCGCGCCACAACGCCCTTGGTGGCGTGGCGACCGGTCCGTTTTCCCACCCGATCATTTCCGCCGGAGGCCACACCATGCGCCTGTTCCTGGCCGACGGCGTCCACGCCGTGCAGATCGCCGACGACTTCGTTTTTCTGGACGTCGCGGCGGATGCCTATTTCTGCCTGGGCGGCGTTTCGGACGTCATCGCCCTTGCGCCGGGCGGCGAAATCGATGTCCGCCACGACGAAACCGCCGAGCAACTGCTGGAGGGCGGGCTTCTATCGCCTCGGATGATCCCGGACCGGCCGCCGCCGCCGCCCAAGCCAGCGGCCTCGAGCTGGCGGCAAGGCGCGAACCGCGCGGCGCCCCTTGATGTGTGTCTCTCCGCCCTGGCGGTCACCTTGTCGGTTAGGCGGGACTTTGCGAACCGCAGCTTCGCCGCCCTCCTCGAAGATCCAGGGCCGAATGGTCTTCAGAGCGGCGAACCCTCGGCCGCGCTCCTGGAAGCCGCAGCCCAGTTCGAGCATCTTCGACCCTGGGCGCCGTTGCACGGCGAGTGCCTGTTGCGCAGCTACCACCTGCACGCCTTCCTGCGGGCGCGGGGTTTCGACGCTCTCTGGGTCTTCGGGGTGAGGACCTGGCCGTTTAACGCTCATTGTTGGCTGCAGGTCGGCCGGACGGTGCTGGATGATGATCTGGAACGTTTGGCGGCCTATGCGCCGATCCTGGCGGTGTAGGCGTGAGCGGCTATGTCGTCCTGGCCTGGCGCGAAGGCGCGGCCGGCGCCGCGGCCGCGATCAAGGGGCGTCTCCAGCAGGACGCCAACCTCCGGCTCGTCGTCGACAGGTCGGCGATGGTCGTGTTCCTCGACAATGACCGACCCTTGAGGTTCACCCAACTTCCGGGCCTGGCCGGGGTCGTCATCGGGTCCACGTTCGACAAGGCCGAGGCGCTCGCCGGGCGCGGACGGATCGCGGATCTGTCACAGACGCACGCCGCCAACCCCACCGCCGTATGCCGGCGGCTGATTGCCCAGGTCTGGGGCGCCTATGTCGCTGTTCTGCCCGACGGCGACGGAGCCCCCAATGTTTTTCGCGATCCGCTCGGCGAACTGGAATGTCTGACCTGGACCAGGGACGGAGTCTTCGTCGCCGCCTCTCGCCTCGACCCCGAGGCGCCTCACGCGCCGCGCGACCTCGCGGTGGATTGGCTGGCGGTCGGCGCGCTGCTGCGGCAGAAAAACCTCTCCAGCGTCACCGTTCCCCTCGCAGCCGTCCGCGGCGTGGCGCCCGGCGCTCTGCTCTCGGCGGACGGCCGCCAACACCGCCTCTGGCGTCCGGCGGACTTCGCGGCGACCAAAGCCGCGCGTCGCAACCTTCATCCGCGAGAACTTGCCACCGTGGTCGACGGATGTGTCGCGGCCTGGTCCGCGGGGCGTTCGGGTGTGCTCTGCGAGGTTTCCGGCGGGTTGGACTCGGCCATCGTCCTGGCTGGGCTCAGCAAGGCCCGAGCGCCCGTTATCGGCGCGATCAATCACTATTGGCGTGAGCCGGAAGCCGACGAGCGGGTCTTCGCGCGCGCCGTCGCCGAGCAGGCGGGCCTCGTCCTGACCGAAAAGGCCCACAGCCTTCTGGCCCTCGACGCCGTCAAACTGGCCAAGGTCGCCTGCGCGGCACGGCCCAGTTTCAGCGCCGCCGATCCGGACTACGACGCGGACATGGCCGCGCGCTTGGAAGAGAGCGGCGCGGACGCGCTCTTCACGGGCCAGGGCGGCGACGCCGTCTTCTACCAGATGGCGACGGCCGCTCTGGCGGGCGATCTGTTGCGTGGGGTTCCGTGCGGCCGGCCACGTCTGGCGGCCCTGACGCTGCTGGCGCACCGCAGTCGTCGCAGCGTCTGGAGCCTGGTGGGCGAGGCCATGTGGACATGGCGCGCGCCGATGGCCCCGCGCGCATCGGTATCCTTTCTCGCCGACGCCTATGCGGCGGCGCAGGCTGGCGATCGTCATCCCTGGCTCCAGGATCTCGCGGGCGTCAGCCCCGCCAAACAGCTGCAGATCCAAGCCCTCACCAACAATCAGAGCATGTCCGGCGACAGCCTGCGGGCGCGAGACGGGCGGCTGATCCAGCCGCTGATGAGCCAGCCGGTGGTCGAGTTCTGTCTCTCCGTTCCGGCGCCGATCCTGGCGATCGGCGAGCTGGATCGCCCGTTCGCGCGGGCGGCCTATGGCGATCGCCTGCCGGCGAGCGTGCTGGGCCGCCATTGGAAGGGCGACCTTTCCGTGTTCTTCGCTCAGAGCATAGCGCAGAACCTGCCGTTCCTGCGGCCCTTTCTTTTGGAGGGTCAGTTGGCCGCCCATGGCCTGATCGACCCCGCGCGCCTGGAGCCGATCCTGCATCGGGACGAACTGATCTGGTTCGACCACGCCGGCGAACTGACCATCGCCTTTGTCCTGGAAGCCTGGGCGCGCTGGTGGGAGGCCAGTCTCGCCGCCAGTACCGAGTGGGCGGCGAGGCCGGTCGTCACGGCCTGAGCGCGATCGGCGGACCGATGTGTTCGCCGAGAAAGGCGAGCGCCCGGGCGTACTCGTCCCGGACGTTGGCGGGATTGGAGACCACGTGGGTTTCGCCATGATAGACGAGCAGGATCGCGTCCTTGTCCTGGCGGTAGAGGCTCGTGAACATCTGTTCAACCCCGGCGGCGAAGGCGTCCTTGTCGCCCCCCATCAGCAGAACGGGCGCGACGATCCGGTCGACGAAGGTGATCGGGCTGTTGCGACGATAGCGGTCGGCATCGCGCCACGGCGGCCCGTTCATCCGAGCCTGGCCGGTCTCGGACCAGCCCGCCGATCCCATCACCGACAGGCCGCCTTCGGGAACGGCATAGTTGTAGGGGCCGAGCGTCGCATAGAAGCTGGTCAAGTCGCTGGGGGCGGCGCCCGCAATGACCGCCTTGAACCGCGGGCTCTGGGTCGCCAGCGCCAGAGCAGTGTAGCCGCCATAGCTGTGCCCCCAGACCGCCAGCCGGCCGGCGTCGACCGGGGCCTGGGCGGCGGCGGCATCGACCACGGCCAGCACCTGATCGGCCAGCCCGTCCATCGGTTCACGCCCTTTTGCGTAGGGCAGGCTTGGAACGAGCACGGCATAGCCGGCGCCGGCCAGCACCTGCACATTGACGTGGAGCCGCTCTGAACCCAACGCCTGGGATGATGGTGGCTCCGGGTAGTCGTCGCCCGCGTAGGGGACGACCACCAGGGGTGGCCTCCCGCCGGGACGAAGGCCGGGCGGCAGGTAGAGCCAACTCGTCAGCGCCTGGCCGTCCGGCCCATTGTGGCGGATCGCGCGCACCGTCGATGGATCGATGGATTCAAGGGCTCCGTTGAGAGTGACAAGCGTGCGGTCAGCGTGCCCGGCTCGGCGCAGCATCAGGCGCTCCACGCCGTGAGCGTCGGTGACGGACACGATCGCGGTGGCCAGACCTGGGCCCGCAGCCAACGGCGTTTCGCCGGCCTGCAGCTGGAGGCGTCCGCCAGCGGGCGCCTGGAAACCGCCCATGACCCCGTCCGCCCGCACCACTAGGCCTGAGGGCGACGGCGGCGTCAGGGCGACACGTTCGGACTCCGAAGCGGTCGTCACGTTCAGGACGGCGCCCGCGGGCTCGGCCAGCCGGCGCGCCTTCCCATCCTCGGCGATCCGCCAGAGCGCCGAACCGTCGCTGACCGTGAGGCGCCGGGCGTCGGCGGCCACAAGACTCGGCGAGGGTGACACCAAGTTGGCGGTCAGGACCTGCGGACCCGCCGTGCGCAGGGCGTACCAGTCGGCTCGCCCGCCGGCGCCTGACCGTCGAGCATAGACCACAGGCGTGTCGCCAAGCCAGGCGCCGGCCGCCCGTTCGCCGTTGTCGCGCCTTTTGATCATCATGGGCGCAAGGCCCGCCATGGCCGCGGGGGCGGCGCTGCGCGCTCGGGCATTGACGATCTGGAAGGCGCCGCCGGCCCAGTCGCCGCCCTGCCGCGCATAGATCAGCAATCGGTCGCCGTTGGGCGACCAGCTGAGAAGCCCGTGCATCACATCACAAGTCGGACAGGGTTCGACCCTTTCACCGGAGTTCGGATCGACAAGGACGAGCTTGGTCCGATACAGTTCCGTCCCGGTTGAGGTTGGGCCTTCAACGTCCTGCAGGTCATCGCCGTTGGCCAGCACCGCGACTGTGCGCCCATCCGGCGCGAGCTCGAGATCGAAAAGGTCGCCGCTGGCGAGCACGTCCGCCTGCCCCGTGGCGAGCCGAACGCGCACGAGGCGATTGGGCGTTGCTTTGGGCCGCAGGTCCCGGTAGCGCCCGCTGCCTAGCGCGGTGACCGAGAGTCGCCCCGCCGCCGCCTCGGCCCAAGCCTCTGTGAGGCGCGACTGCCCCTGCCAGCCGAAGCCCAGTCGGTGGCCGACCGGAGTCTCCGACTGAGCGATGACAAGGAGTTGGTCGTCGCCCCGCCAGGCCACCTCCCGACCCCATATCGGCAACTCCGGCGACAGACCCAGCCAGCGAACGTCGCCGCTGGCCAGATCGACCACCCCGACTTCCCAGGCGTGACCGGTCAGGCGGCAGACCGCCATCCGCGTGCCGGAAGGCGAGAACGGACCAGCGATATAGCCGGACCCGGCCGCCTCCCGCAGCAAGGGGCCGACGACGCCGCTGCGCAGGTCGACTCTCTGCAGGCGGCCCAATCCGTAGCGGGTCCACCAGTCAAGATCGTACAG
>JAYUBD010000059.1:0-2597 GCA_043740995.1 Caulobacteraceae bacterium
CGCGCCGCCGCGCCACGGCGTCGGGCCGGGCCTCGTCGCGGGTGATCCGCCAACGCTCATTGGCCTCCGCGAGATCGGGACGGATATGGTCGAGATCGATCTCGCCTTCGTCCGCGGCGTCGGCGGCCTCGACCGCTTCGGGGACAATGAACAGGATAGGCTGATCCTTGGCCAGCACGTCGCCCTTGGCGGCGGCGACGCGCGCCACCCGACCGGACACCGGGGCGGCCATGACATGCTCCATCTTCATCGCTTCGAGAACAGCCACCGGCTGGCCGGCGCGGACCAGATCGCCCTCGGCCACCTCGATCGAGCCCACGGTCGCCTGCAGCGCGGCGCAAACCGCCGAGGCGCCCTCCATCCAGGCGATCGGCGCGGTCGGCGCGATCACGCCGCCCGCCTCGAAGGTGCGGGTGGTCAGGCCGGCGGCGACCGCCATCAGCTCCCCCGCCCGGGCTTCGAGGAACCGGGTGGTGGCCTCCCCCGTCAATACGGCGGCGTCCTGCAACAGGGCGCGCAGCAGCGGGGCATTGGTTTCCACGCCTTCGATGCGGAATTCCGCCAGGGCGCGGGCGGTGCGTGCCGCCGCCTGCTCGAAGGTGGCGGCGTGGCCGATCACCTTGGCAAGCAGGGAGTCATAGTTGGGGCTGGTGACATAGCCGGCATAGCCATAGCCATCGACCCGCACGCCGGGACCCGACGGCGGCTCATAGGCGGTTAGGCGCCCGCCCGTGGGCCGGGGCTCGCCCTCGGCGTCCAGGGTCTCCAGATTGACGCGGGCCTGGATGGCGAAGCCGCGCGCCTGGGGTGTGGCGTTCAACCCGAGGGACGCCAGGGTATGGCCGGCGGCCAGCCGGATCTGGGTCTGCACCAGATCGATGCCGGTGACCGCTTCGGTGATGGTGTGCTCGACCTGCAGCCGGGCATTGGCCTCGATGAAAGCGAAGGTCTCGCCGTCGGATTCCAGCAAAAACTCCACCGTGCCGAGGGTGCGATAGCGGACGGCGGCGGCCAGGGTGACGGCGGCTTCGAACAGGCGCTCGCGCACGGCGTTCGCCAGATTGGGGGCGGGGGCGATCTCAAGAATCTTCTGATGGCGCCGCTGCACCGAGCAGTCGCGCTCGCCGATCGCCAACACCCCGGTGCGATCGCCGGCAATCTGCACCTCGATATGGCGGGCCCGTTCGATCAGGCGCTCGGCATAGAGGCCGCCTTCGCCAAAGGCGGCATGGGCTTCGCGGCCGGCGGCCTCATAGGCCGTTGGGATCTCGTCCGCCCCGCGCACCAGCCGCATGCCCCGGCCGCCGCCGCCGGCCATGGCCTTGATCATCATCGCCGCGCCGACCGGCAGGCTGGTGAAAAACCCCTGGATCTGCTCCAGGCTGGCGGGCCCTTCCGTCCCGGCCGCCACCGGAATCCCGGCGCGCACGGCGAGCGAGCGGGCGCGCGCCTTGTCGCCGAACGCGTCGAGGGCCTCGGGCGAGGGGCCGATAAAGGCGATCCCGGCGGCGGCGCAGGCGCGGGCGAAGGCGGCGCTTTCGGAGAGAAAGCCATAGCCCGGATGGATGGCGTCGCAGCCGGCGGCGCGGGCCGCGGCGATGATCGCGGCCATGTCCAGATAGGCCCGGGCGCCGGAGCCCGGCAGGGCGATGGCCCGGTCGGCCGATTTCACATGCAGGCAGGCCGCATCGTCGATGGCATGGATGGCCACGGTGGCCAGGCCCAGTTCGCCGGCCGCGCGGGCGATGCGGATCGCGATCTCGCCGCGGTTGGCGATCATCAGGGTGTTGAAAGGCATGGGAGTCCTTGGGTGCTCGAACGGGGTCGGCTCCACCATAGGGTTGGGGAGCGACCACGGCCAATGGCGCGCGTTGCGTGGCCGCGATAATCATTCGCCGGAACCGGTCTTTCCAAAGCCCTGGGTTGAAGGCGATGAGCGGCTGTCCCCGTTCGCGGCGCATGAGTATTGTCCATTTCCACGGCGTGAGAACGCTGCGGCGCTATGAGGGGCTCAGGCGTGTCCTTGATTCGATCGACCCGTATGCGCGGGCGCAACCTCACAGCTAATTCACACCCTTCCGAGGTCTTTGACCTGGCCGTCCGGTCCTCGTTGAAACGGGCTGTTCGCGGCGCCAGCCGGTCCAGTAATTTCGCTGGTTCGGCGCCATGTTGATAGCGGGAGTCTGCGTGATCCCAATTATGGTCTATGACCTAGTGGGCGACAGAGAAGGTGATCGCCCAGCGTTCAGCCCCTGTGAAGCGAACAGGCAGCGTAGCATCGGCCTCTACCGCTTAGCCTGTGGTCCGCTCCAGATGAGGGTGTCGATTTTCCAGTCCCCGCCAGTTCGCTGCAGCAGGACAGTCAGCAAACCATTGGCATGTTCGGAGTGGCCGTCCGTCAGCTTGAAGCTCAACAGCCCGGGCACGATGGCGTAGGCCCGGTCGTCGGTAACGTCGATACGCATGGCGGGCGCGAGCCGCATGTTGATCGCCGTGATGCCGTGGGCTTCGGCGTTGGCGCCCATGCCCGCGATCCAGGCCTGGGGCGTGCCGGGGCCTTGCCAGCGATAGGGCGGAAGGTCCTCAACGATCGTTGG
>JAYUBD010000060.1:0-8569 GCA_043740995.1 Caulobacteraceae bacterium
CATCACCACCTCGGTGATCAGGCAGGCCATCAGGCTGTAATGGCCGGGCGAATGCGCCTCATAGCCGTTCGAGGCAAAACCGCCCGCCAAGTCAAAGCCGGGGGCGCCATTGGCGATGCAATAGAGAATGCCGGCTCCGGCCACGGCGCCCAGGCATTGTGCGAGGACATAAGGGATGACGCCCGTCAGCGGAAATCGCCCACCGACCCACAGGCCCACGGTCACCGCGGGATTGAAGTGGCCGCCCGAGACGTGACCCACCGCATAGGCCATGGTCAACACCGTCAGACCAAAGGCCAGGGCAACCCCGGCGAACCCGATGCCGAGCCCGGGATAGGCGGCGTCGAGCACCGCCGCGCCGCAGCCCCCCAACACCAACCAAAGTGTGCCGACAAATTCGGCCGCGAGACGCTGACTGAGAAACATGTTTCCAGACCCCTTGGCTTGGCCGCCTTTGGCGAGCCGATCGGCGGAGCCTGCCACGGAGCTGGGCCGGTGGGAAGCCTAAAGAAGCCGCAATTGTGAATGGACGAAAGCCTTATCGCGGCGGAGAAAGTATCCATATACGTTGTCGATATCAGACAAGGATGATCCGATGCGGACCCTGGTTGATATTCCCGAGTTCGTTGTACGCGAGCCTGATGACATAGCGCGTGGAAGGTGTGTTCCTCGAGCAAAGGTCATTCGCGCCGCCGTCTCCGAAGATCTTGATCGCAACGGCCCTTCGGATGCGGCTCCCGCCTTTGGGCTATGGGGCACGAACGCTATCGACGGCCTGGACGATCAGCGAAGGTTCCGGGCTGAGTGGTGACGGCCCTCTTCGACACCAACATCCTGAGCTCACCCCGCCGCCCACCCTGTGCGCCGCGCGGCGCACAGGGTGGGCGGCGCTTTGCGATCGCGTCGCGTCAGGCCATAAGGCCCTCCATCACGATGGAGACCCGCTCATGGCCCTGGACGCCGGAAACCCCCGGAAAACCTTCCGCTGGGACGATCCCCTTGATCTCGCCTCCCGGCTTTCCGAGGATGAGCGGATGATTGGCGAGGCGGCGCGCGCCTATGCCCGCGATCGCTTGCTCCCGCGGGTGGTCAGCGCCTTCGCGGACGAGCGGTTCGACCGCGAGATCATGACCGAGATGGGGGCTCTGGGTTTCCTCGGCGCCACGCTGCCGGAGACCTATGGCTGCGCCGGGGTGAACCATGTCGCCTATGGCCTGATCGCCCGCGAGATCGAGGCGGTCGATAGCGGCTATCGCTCGGCGATGAGCGTGCAGTCATCCCTGGTCATGTATCCGATCTTCGCCTTCGGCTCCGAGGCGCAGCGCCGGCGCTGGCTTCCCGGCATGGCGAAGGGCGAGATCATCGGCTGTTTCGGCCTGACCGAAGCGGACGGCGGCTCTGACCCCGCCTCGATGCGGACGGTGGCCCGGCCGGCGCCCGGCGGGTTCGTGTTGAACGGCGCGAAAATGTGGATCACCAATTCGCCGATCTGCGATGTCGCCCTGGTCTGGGCCAAGCTGGACGGCGTCATCCGTGGTTTCCTGGTGGAACGCGGCGCGGCGGGCTTCACCACGCCGCGCATCGAGAACAAGCTGTCTCTGCGCGCCTCGGTCACCGGCGAGATCGCCCTGCAGGATGTGTTCGTGCCGGAAGACGCCATGTTGCCGGACGTTTCGGGGCTGCGCGGCCCGTTCTCGTGCCTGAACAAGGCCCGCTACGGCATCGCCTGGGGGGCCATGGGCGCGGCGGAATTTTGCCTGCATGCGGCGCGCGACTATACCGGCTCGCGTCAGGTGTTCGGCAAGCCGCTGGCGGCGCGCCAGCTGGTCCAGAAGAAACTCGCCGACATGATGACCGAGATCGCGCTCGGCTATGAGGGCGCGCTGGCGCTCGGCCGCCTGATCGACCAGGGGGCCTGGGTTCCCGAAGCCATCAGCCTGATGAAGCGCAACAATTGCGGCAAGGCCTTGGACATCGCCCGCGTGGCGCGCGACATGCACGGCGGCAACGGCATCAGCGGCGAATATCACGTGATGCGCCACGCCGCGAACCTGGAGACGGTCAACACCTATGAGGGCGCCCACGACGTCCACGCCCTGATCCTCGGCCGCGCCATCACCGGCCTGAACGCGTTTTGAGGCGCGGCCAATTCCTCCCGCCCCGGAACGGGGAGGGACAGACGGCCCCTGGGTGGCGCGAAGCGCGCGCCCGAGGACAGGCTCCGCCGTCAGGGTGGGGAATGGCGAGGCTTTGGGGATGCGGCCTTGAGCGCCCCGCCCCGGACCTCGTCTCGACCCTCCCCAAAATGGCGAGGGAGGGATGAGTGTGACGCGCACCCCCATGGTCACGGTGATCGCCGCCTCATCGCTGGGGACGGCGTTCGAGTGGTATGATTTCTTTGTGTTCGGCGCTTTGGCGCCGGTGATCGCCAAGAACTTTTTCACCGCCCTGGACCCCACCGCCGGCCTGTTGGCGGCGCTCGCCCTGTTTGGCGCTGGTTTCTTCTTCCGGCCGGTTGGCGCCTTGATCTTTGGCCGGATCGGCGACTCCGCTGGACGCAAAGGCGCCTTTCTGATCACCGTCACCCTGATGGGGGTGGCCACCTTCGCCATCGGCCTGTTGCCGACCTATGCCCAGGCGGGGCCGGTCGCGCCCTTGCTGCTGATCCTGATGCGGATCATCCAGGGCACGGCGCTGGGCGGCGAATATGGCGGCGCGGCTATCTATGTCGCCGAACACGCCCGACCGGATCGCCGAGGCTTCACCACAGGCTGGATTCAGGCCTCGGCGGCCCTGGGCCTGATCGGGGCGCTGGGCGCCATCCTGCTGGCCCGCACCGCTCTGGGCGAGGCGCGCTTCACCGCGTCGGACTGGACCGCCGGCTGGCGTCTGCCGTTCCTGATGTCGGCGGGTCTGCTGGCCGTCTCGATCTGGATGCGGCTGAAACTGAGTGAAAGTCCGACCTTCAAGGCGATGAAGGAAACCCGAGGCGTCACCCGCTCCCCCTATGCCGACGCCTTCGCCAATTGGAGCAATCTGAAGATCGTGCTGATCGCGCTGATCTGCATGATGAGCGCCCAGGGCGCGGCCTGGTACACGCTGTTTTTCTATGCCGAGCAGGTGTTCCTGGAGCGGTTCCTGAAGGTCGCGCCGGTGACGGGCACGGAGCTTCTGATGCTGCTGACCGTGGCCAGCGCCCCGTTCTACATCCTGTTCGGCTGGCTCTCCGACAGGGTGGGCCGCAAATGGGTGATGTGGGGCGGCATGACCCTGGCCCTGATCGGCTTTTTCCCGGGCTTCCACGCCCTAACCCATCTGGCCAATCCGGCCCTGGAGGCGGCCCAGGCCCGCACGCCGGTCGTGGTGGTGGCCGACCCTGCCCGCTGCTCCCTGCAGTTCGACATTACCGGCAAGGCGAAATACGCCACCTCATGCGACATCGCCAAAAGCACGCTGGCCAATGCCGGCGTGTCCTATGCCAATCAGGCGGCGCCGGCAGGCGCGGTGGCCATGGTCAAGATTGGTGGCCTGACCATCGCCTCGCGGGAAGCCGACGGCCTGCCGCCCGCCGGGCTGAAAGCCGCCGCCGCCGACGTGAAGACTCGTCTCGTAGCCGGGCTCGCCGCCGCCGGCTACCCGGCGAGCGCCGACCCGGCGCGCGTAAATTTCTGGGGCTTGTTCGGGGTGCTGATGATTTTCGTGGTGGCCTGCACCGCCCTGTTCGGACCGATTGCCGCGACCCTGGTAGAGCTCTTCCCCACCCGCATCCGCTACACGGCCATGTCCTTGCCCTACCATATCGGCACTGGCTGGGTCGGCGGCTTTGTCCCGGTCAGCGCCTTCGCGATCGTCACGGCGACAGGGAATATCTATGCCGGCCTGTGGTATCCGGTGATTTTCACCGCCCTCAGCGTCGTCACCCTGCCGTTCCTCTTGCCGGAGACGAGCCGCCGATCGATTGACGGGTGAGAAATTCGATCAGGGCCTTCGCCTCGCCCGGCCGCCGCAGTCGGTGCACCTTGAGATGGGCAAGCTGGGGGTCGGCGAACATCGCCTCGAAGCGCGCGCGGCGGGAGAGATGGGTGTCCCAGGCCCAGCGGATCGGATGATCCTTGGCCAGCCAGCGGCGCCAGTCCTCGGTGTTGCCGGTGCCCGCCCACAGCTCGCCGCCGCTCAGCAATCGCGTGACCGAGCGGCGGACCACGCGTTGCATCACCACCCATCGGTCATAGTCGAGCCAGATGGCATCGGTCGCCCGGCGAAAAATGCGCGGCAGCGCGACGCCGTAATTACCGTCCGTCACCCAGGTCTCGCGGGCAATGGCCGCATCGACGCGCCGCACGAGTTCGGCGGGATCGACCTTCGAGCGGTCCAACCAGCCCGGACCCCAGTTGAGCGCGTCCAACTCAACCGGCGCACTGCCCAGCCGGTCCGCCAGGCGGCGGGCGAGGGTCGATTTTCCCGATCCCGACGTTCCGATGATGGCGACGCGCACGGTCCTGGAGGCCTCCGCGCTCAGACCTTGGCGGGCGCCGGGAAACCCCGGTCGCGCATCAGGGCGTCGATGGTCACCTCGCGCCCCCGGAAAAACCGGAACGCCTCGCCGGCGTCAATAGTGTTGCCGACGCTCATGATCGTATCGTGCAGGCGCCCGGCGACGGCCTTGTCATAGAAGCCGCCCGGCGCCTCGGCGAACGCCTCGGCGGCATCGGCGGTCAGGGTGTCGGCCCAGATGTAATCATAGTATCCGGCCGCATAGCCCTCACCCGAAAAGATGTGCCCGAACTGCGGCATGCGATGTCGCATCACGATCTGCGGCGGCATGCCGATCTCGTGCAGCGCCTGGGCTTCGAAGGCCCGGGGCTCGATGGCCATGTCCCCGGCGAGATGCGCCTTCATATCGACGATCGCCGAGGCCAGATACTCGACGGTGTCGAACCCCTTGTTGAAAGTGTGGGCCCGCTTGATCTTGCCGACCAGAACGTCGGGCATCGCCTCTCCGGTCTGGTGGTGCAGGGCGAAGCGGCTGAGCACCTCGCGGGTCGGCAACCAGCGCTCGTTGAGCTGGCTGGGAAACTCGACGAAGTCGCGGACCACATGGGTGCCGGCCAATGCGGGGTATTCGACGCTGGAATCAAGCCCGTGCAGGGCGTGGCCGAATTCATGGAACATGGTCGTCGCGTCGTCCCATGACACCAGCACCGGCTGTCCTGGCGCGGTCTTCACGAAGTTGGCGTTATTGGAGACGATCGGCAGGATCTCGCCGGCGAACCGTTCCTGGCTGCGGTACTGGCTCATCCAGGCGCCGGAGTGCTTGCCCGGTCGCGCATAGGGGTCGAAATACCATAGCCCCACCTGGCGACCGGCCCGGCGAACCTCGAACACCCGCACATCCGCATGCGCCACCGGAAGATCAACGACTGGCGCGAATTCGAAGCCGTAGAGTTGGCCGGCGGCCCAGAACATGCCCTCGCGCAGCTTCTCAAGCTGGAGATAGGGCTTCACTTCGTTTTCATCGAGGTCGTACTTCGCCTTACGGACCTTCTCCGCATAGTAGCGATAGTCCCAGGCGGTGACTGGCTGGCCGGGAGTCTCGACATCGGCAAGAGCCTGCATGTCGGCGACCTCCTCGGCGACGCGCGCCTTGGCGGGCGCCCAGACCTGCAACATCAGGTCCATCGCGGCCTCGGGCGTGCCGGCCATCTGATCGTCGGTGATCCAGTGCGCGAAGGTCTTGAAGCCGAGAAGCTTCGCCTTCTCGGCGCGCAATTGCAGGATTTCGGTGATCACCGGGGTATTGTCGTGCGCGCCGGGCTGGTCGCCGCGCGAGATCCACAACCGCCAGGCTCGTTCCCTGAGCGGTCGGCGGGCGGCATAGGTCAGAAACGGCTCCATCGACGAACGGGTATTGGTGATCACCCAGGCGTCGGCGACGCCCTTGTCCCTGGCCGCCGCCGCCGCGGCGCCGATCAGCGAGTCCGGCAACCCGGCCAGATCAGCCCTGTCCGTCAGGGTTAGCCAATCGCCTTCTTCATCGGCCAGCACATTCTGGCTGAAGCCTGTATACAGGCTCGCCAGGCGTTGGTTGATCGCCCCAATCCGCGCCTTGCCCGCCCGGTCCAAAGCCGCGCCGTGACGGGCGAAACGGCGATAGATCACCCAGGTCAGGCGCTGCTGTTCGGCGGTCAGTCCGGTGCTCTCGCGCGCCTGATAGACCGTCTTGATCCGCTGGAAGAGCGCGTCATTCTGCACGATCTCATCGAAGAAGCCGGCGAGCAGCGGCGCCATCTCCTGTTCCACGGCCTGCATCGGCTTGTCGTTCAACGTCGATGTCCAAACGCTGAACACGGCATCGACCCGAGCCAGCGGGCGGCCGCAATTTTCCATGGCCGCGATGGTGTTGTGGAAACCGGGCGGCGCCGGATCATGCGCGATGGCCGCGATCTCGGCGCGTTGCCGTCGCATCCCCTCCAGGAGGGCGGGTTTGAAGTCGGCCACGCGCACCCTATCGAAGGCCGGCGCGCCGTTGTGCGGTCCGGTCCAGGGCGCGAGCAGCGGAAAGTCGGCGGTGTCGGCCATGGCGGTCTGGTCAGCTCCGGCGAGGACCGCGGTCGCGGCGGTTGTGGTGAGGAAGGCTCGTCTGTTCACGCCGCGCCTCCAGGCGAAGAGGTCGATGAAATCTTAACGGAAACCTTGTAGCGGCGGGGCCGGTCCGCGTCATCCTCCGCGACGGGCGCGGTCCGCATGGACGCCGCGCGGCGCGGCGCTTAAAGGGCGAGCCATGGCTATCGGCGTTTTCGATTCCGGGGTGGGCGGACTCAGCATTCACCATGCGCTGGTGCGCGTCCTGCCGAGCGCCGACTTCGTCTATCTCGCCGATCAGGCCAGCACCCCGTATGGCGGTCGCGGCGGCGAGGAGATCGTGGATCTGACCCGCGCCGGTTGCGAACGGCTGTTCGCCTCGGGCTGCGATCTGGTGGTTCTGGCCTGCAATACCGCCGCCTCGGTGGCCCTGCGCCGGTTGCAGCAGACCTGGCTGCCGAACCATCGCCGCGCGCTCGGTCGCCCGATCAATGTGCTCGGCATCATTGTTCCGACCATCGAAGCGGCGACCGGCCTGCCATGGGATCACGAAGCGCCGCATCCCGGCGAAAAGGTAGAGCGGGTGGACGTGCTCGGCATCTTCTCCACCCCCGCCACCGCCGCCAGCCGGGTGTATGAGATCGAGATCGACAAGCGCCGCGCCGATGTCGCGGTGTTTTCCGAGCCCTGCCCCACCCTGGCGGTCGCCATCGAGGCCGGCGCGTCGGAGGCCCGGCTGCGCGCCGAAATCGCGGCTCACGTCGCCGCCCTGACCCGCCGCATCGGTCGGCCCCCGGACCGCGCCATCCTCGGCTGCACTCACTATGAGATCGCCGCCGCGCTGTTTCGCGACGCTCTGCCGCCCGGTACCCCCCTGATCCACCAGCCGGACGCCACGGCTGCGGCGATCCGGCGCTATCTGGAGCGGCATCCCGAATACAATTCCGGGGCCGGCGGCGGGCGCCGATTTTTGACGACCGGCCGGCCCGGGGCGCAGAATGGCCTGGTCGAGCGGTTCTGGGGCGAGCCACTCACCTTCGACGCGGCCTGATCGGCCGGAGGAGTTATCGATGTCCAAACGAACCATCCTCGCTGTCGCCGTCGCGACGGGCCTCGCTGTCGCCGTCGCGACGGGCCTCGCCGGCGCCGCGCGGGCCGAGGTCACCGATCGTGGTCCGGGCGGCTTCACCGTCATCGAAAAGGCCGCCATCGCCGCCCCCGCGGCCAAGGTGTGGGATGCCCTGGCGCATCTCGGCGCATGGTGGAACCCGGCCCACAGCTATTCGGGCGACGCCGGCGCCTTTTCCGTCGCGCTGAAGCCCGGCGGTTTCTGGGCGGAGGCCCTGCCGGGCGGTGGCGGCGTGCGGCACATGGTCATCGTCTATGTCCAGCCCGGCCAGACCCTGCGCATGGAAGGCGCGCTCGGCCCGTTGCAGGCCCTCGGCGTCGCCGGCCACCTGACCTGGGCGATGAAGGAAACCAACGGCGTCACCGCCCTCTCGGTCACCTATGATGTCGGCGGGCACGCGCCGGGCGGCCTGGATAAACTGGCCGGGCCAGTGGACGGCGTCCTGGCCGATCAGGTCAAGCGCCTGAAAGCCTATGTGGAGACCGGCAAGCCGGGATAGGGGACTTAAAAACCGGTTTGGTTGGCTTGGCCATGCGCTCTAATCAGGGTTCTCACGCCTTGGAGCGGGTGGGGCGCGAGTCCGGCGTTCTCATCCACACACCGGGCAGTGGAAATCGGCGCCTATGCGCACCGTGCGGCACTCCGCCGCCAGGGCGTCATAGATCAACAACCGCCCCGCCAACGCCTCGCCGGCCCCGGTAATCAGCTTGACCGCTTCCAGGGCCATCATCGAGCCGATCACCCCGGCCAGGGCCCCCACCACCCCGACCGCCGCGCAGGTCTCCGCATCGGGGGGAATGTCTGGCGCCAGGCAGCGGTAGCAGGGCCGGCCCCTGAACACCGCCACCTGGCCGGTCC
>JAYUBD010000061.1:0-2587 GCA_043740995.1 Caulobacteraceae bacterium
GGCCGGGGCTCGCCGCCTCAGATCGAGCGTGATCAGGCCGTCGCTGCGGCCGCCCTGCGGCGGCGGCGCAAGAGTGCGCCAAGTCCGCCGAAGCCCAGCAGCATCATGCTCCAGGTGGTCGGCTCGGGGACCCCGCCGATCTTGATGTCAGAAATCCAGGTGCCCCAGCGCGAGAAGCTGGTGCTCGGGTTGGGAAGGTAGCCCAGAGCGTATTCGCCCACCGCCCAGAAGCTGCGTCCATCGGTCGGATCGACGGTGATCTGGGCGTAGTCGCCCCACCGCTGGCGACCGGCGGGGTCGGCGCTGGCGTTGCTGCCATTGTGGTAGTTGTCGATCGGGCTGACGTGCAACAGGATCGGGCCGCCGACCGCGGTGATGGTTCCATTCCCCCCGCTCACCGGATTGAACTGCTGCGCCAGGAACGAGATGTTCATGTCAGAGCCGGATTCATTGTAGGCGAAGACCACCTGGCCCTTGTTGTTGACGGTGATCGAGCCCTGGAAGAAATCGTGCACACCGTCGCCGATAGTCCCCTTCTGGACCACCGCGTTGCTGGCCGCGTCGATCACGTAATATTCGAGCACCGAGTGGTCACCGCCTACGGGTGTGATGGTGTGCACCGAATAGATCTTGCCCTTGTACTCCCACACCGCGCTGGAGAAGCGGTCGTCCAGGGGGTCGATGACGTGTGATCCATCCGGCTGTCCGGCGAAACCGGGCTGCAGGTAGGGCGTCGCGTCGACGTAGTGGGAGGCCGTCTGGGTGGAACCGACCCCGCCCGGATTGGTGATCGAATAGGTCACCGGACCGTAGTTCAAAAGGCTGATCGCCTGGATGCGCCCGACGTCGGTCCCGCCGACCTGGTTGACGCCCTGGATCGCGAACCCGGCGTCATTGGTGAACAGCGGGGTGTTGAACTGCGAAAGGCTGGCGACCGTCGGACCGCCCGCCGCGAAGATATCGCTGCGGCTGATGACATTGAGGGTCGTGCCGCAGAGCGCGATCCCCGGGATGCATTGGTCGGATTGCGTGAAGTTGTTGGTGCCGATGTAGATGGCCTTCTTGTCGATCGCCAACGTCGGATAGTCGGCCACTCCGGTCCCGGCTCCATCGGCGAAGCCCTTGAAGGACACGGACTTCCAGCCGCCGGTGGCGTCGGAGGTGTTCGACACGGCGATCTGGATGTCCTCCACCGAGGCGCCAAACGACTCAGCGATCCAGCGGTCGGCTGGTTTGTCGTAAAGGAGACGGGTGTCGCCGTTGGAGAAGCCGGCGAAGCCGTTGGACGCAGGCTGACCGGCCTGGGCCCAGAAGGCGCCGTCGGCCCACAGCTTGGTCTGGGCGCCCGTCGCCTTGTCATAGACGGCGTAGGCGCCGTTGGTGGTCTCCATGAACTGGGTCCTGCCGACCGCGCCCATGGTGTCCGGGGGAATTTCGCTGAAGTTGCCATGAAGGCCCCGGACCGTCATCTGCGAGATGCCGGCGAAGCTCAGCGGCACGCTGGAGGTCGGAAGGGAGAACCCGCCGCCGCCGCCGCCGCCGCCGCCCGGTCCGCTGGGACCTTCGAGGGCCATGCCGCCGTCATATTGAAAATAGCCCGGATCGGTGACCCTCACCGCCGCCGAGGTCGGTGAACTCATCAACGCCAGGGTAGAGACCGCACAAAATCCCGCCATCAAGCCTTTGCAATTACGCATGATATCTGTTCCCCAAGAGGGCGTCCTGCCAGCCACAACGCCGCAGACTCGCGCCTCATCCATCACCTGTCCACCACACTGGTTTGGTCGTGCTGGCGCCACAATGCAATTCGCGTCTAAGGCGAGTTTGGCTGCGCCGTATTCGAACTTGGTTTCACCTATTGCTCAACAATGGCGCTGGATTGGTCGGGACCGACCCAGGCGCCCGTCCGTTGTTCCACGCGCACGGATCGGTAGCCTCCCGAGCACCGCCAACCATTCCGCGGTCATCCAGGTTGCTTACAGCGTCAATTTTAGGCAGGTTGCCGCCGCTCGATCCCTCGACCGTGACCCATTCCGGTTCACCTGAATGGGATAGAAGAGTCTATCCTTTTCACCTGGGGCGCGTCTGACGCGCCCGCGGAGATCGCGCCATGAACCCCAATGCCGAGTTCGATGTCATCGTCTATGGGGCCACAGGCTACACCGGCCGCCTGGTCGCCGAATATCTGGCGCAGCGCTACGGGATCGGCGGGCAGGTGACCTGGGCCATGGCCGGGCGCTCGGCCGCCAAGCTGGCGGAGGTGCGCGACCTGATCGGCGCGCCGGCCGAGACGCCGCTGGTGGTGGCCGACGCCGACGATGCGGCTAGCCTGGACGCCATGGTCCGCCGCGCCAAGGCGATCATCACCACGGTCGGGCCCTATCAGCTCTATGGCGACAAGCTGGTCGCCGCCTGCGTGGCCGCCGGGACCGACTGCCTGGACCTGACCGGCGAGCCCAACTGGATGGCCAAGATCATCGGCGAGTTCGACGCCGCGGCGAAGAACACCGGCGCGCGGATCGTCCATTCCTGCGGCTTCGATTCCATCCCGTTCGAGCTCGGCGTCTACTTCTGCGAGGAGACCGCG
>JAYUBD010000062.1:0-2585 GCA_043740995.1 Caulobacteraceae bacterium
CATCAATCCTCGGGCCGCGCTCCTTCAGCGCATGGCCGACGCGGCGCGGGCAGTGGGCCGCGACCCGGCGACGGTGGGTCTGACGGCGGTGTCCAAACAGCAACCCTGGACCGCGATCGAGTCGGTCTTGCAAGCCGGCCAACTCTGTTTCGGCGAAAATCGCGTTCAGGAGGCGATGACCCGCTGGGACGAGAGGCGATCCGGGCTGGAGCTGCGCTTGATTGGGCCGTTGCAGACCAACAAGGCGAGGGATGCGGTGGCTTTTTTTGATGTGATCGAAACCCTCGACAGGCCCCGCCTGGCCGAGCGGATTGTCGTGGAGATTCAGGTAGCGGGCCGCGCCCCGCGCCTGCTGGTCCAGGTAAATATCGGGGAAGAACCCCAAAAGAGCGGTGTGGCCCCCCGCGAAGCCGACGCCTTCATTGATCACTGCCGAGAGACACTGGGTCTCAGCCTCGAAGGGCTGATGTGCATTGCCCCGCAAGATCAGCCGCCCGGACCGTATTTCGCCTTGCTGGCCAAGATCGCGCGACGTCAGGGGCTGACCTCGCTCTCCATGGGCATGAGCGCCGATTTCGAGATCGCCATCCGGCATGGGGCGACGGCGGTCCGGGTGGGTTCGGCCCTGTTCGGCGCGCGTGGCGGACACGGCTAGCCGGGCCTCGGGATGATCAGGGCGCTATCGGCGTCGGCCAGGGCCAGGGCGGCGAGCAGGTCGCGGCGGCTCAGGGCGACGCAGCCGGCGGTCGGCGCGAAATCCGCCGTCGCGACGTGAAGAAAAATCGCCGAACCCCTGCCGACAATGATCGGATGCACGTTGTGGCCGACCACGACCACCAGATCGTAGAGGTCATCGTCCCGCCAGAGGCGTTCGGCGCGGGCCGAACCGGGCCAGGCGATCTTTTGATTGTAGAAGGGGCTGGCCGGATCGTCACACCAAGCGTCCAGCGGCCGAAGGGGGTGGATGGCCAGTCGGGTGGCGGGCGCTTCCAGCCGATCCGGCCGAAAAAGCACCGTCCGCAAGGGCCACGCCCCAGCCGGGGTCTTGCCGTCGCCCTCCTGTTTATCCGGGCTGGCGACGATGCCATGACGGCCCAAAGCGCAGCGAAATTCGCGGCCCCCGACCTTCAAGTGCCCTTGATGACCCTCGCCGTCCGGCTGAATATGGAAATTCATGGGCTCTCACGCCATTGGACCGGTTGGCGACCGCCGCTCAACGGTGCATGTTCCCGCGCATGTCGCAACACAAGACCATCCTGATCATTGATGACGACGACGATCTGCGGGGGCTGCTGATCGAGCAGCTGGAACTGCACGGCGAATTCGCCGCCGCCGCCGCCGCCACGGCCGCAGAAGGGGTCCGCATGGCTTTGGCCATCCAGCCCGATCTTGTCCTGATGGATCTCGACCTCCCCGACCTCAATGGCCGTGAAGCGTGCCGCCTGTTGCGGCAAGGAGGCGGCGGCATGCCGATCATCATGCTCACCGCCGCCGACGGCGAGACCGACACCATCCTTGGCCTGGAGTCCGGGGCCAGCGACTATGTAACCAAGCCGTTCAAGTTCGCGGTCCTGCTCGCGCGGGTCCGCGCCCAGCTTCGGGCGCACGAACAATCCGAAGACGCGGTTTTCCGCATTGGCCCCTACGAATTCCACCCCGCCGGCAAGGTGCTGATCGACGCCAAGGGCAAGCGGCTTCGCCTGACCGACAAGGAGGCGAACATTCTGAAATACCTGTATCGGGCTGGCGCCAAGTCGGTCTCGCGAGAGGAGCTTTTGGCGGAGGTGTGGGGTTATAATGCCGGGGTCACCACCCACACCCTTGAAACGCACGTGTATCGTCTGCGCCAGAAGATCGAGCCAGACACCGCTCACGCCCGCCTTTTGGTGACTGAAGCGGGTGGCTACCGCCTAGCGCCCTAGATCGGCGCCGGTCCAGGCGGGTTACCGCCGGCCTCGTCGATGAAGATGTCCTCCAACGGGCGCGCGAACAGGCGCGCGATGCTGAACGCCAAGGGCAGGCTGGGATCGTATCGCCCCGTCTCGATCGCATTCACGCTCTGGCGTGAGACCTTCAGGCGTTGAGCGAGTAGCGCCTGGCTCCAGCCGCGCTCGGCGCGAAGCACTTTGAGGCGATTTTTCACCGGTCCGCCTCCGACACCCCTACCCGCCCCCACCTTTCCACCATCGCCACCATGCCGTGACGATAAGGAAGCCAACCAGCTCAAAGGCGACGGGCAGAGCAAATCCGAGCTGAAAGGCGCGAGCGAGCGCAGGTCCCACAGGGTGGTCGGCGGGGAATAACCAGTGCAGGCCCCCCAGTATGATGAATGCATAGACCGGCATGGCGGCCGCGAGGCCCAGCGTGGCGCCCCAGTACCATGCGACCTTTGAGCCGTGCTGCCAGAATTCATCAGCGCGCCTGAAGCTGAGGACCGCACAATAGAAGGTCCATGCCATGGCCAATGCCGCCGAGCTCGTCGTCACCACAATCCGCGTGGGCTGTATCGTGAAGACCGGCGCGCGATGAGGCAGTCCCAGGACGGTCAGCGGCGCAAGCATGATGACTACGCCGCCCACCAGACC
>JAYUBD010000063.1:0-2577 GCA_043740995.1 Caulobacteraceae bacterium
GCGCGTTCCATGTCGCGCGCCCATTTTAGGTTTGCCTCTTCGTCAAAGCGCGCCTTGATTTCAACCAGGGCCGTAACGTTTTTGCCGTTCTCCGCCGCCTCGATCAGCGCCGCGACAATAGGGCTGTCTTTTGACGTGCGATAAAGCGTTTGTTTGATCGCCACGACATTGGGATCGCGCGCCGCCTGCAACAGAAACTGCACCACAACGTCGAAACTCTCGAAGGGGTGGTGGACCAAAATGTCTTTCTCGCGAATGGCCGCGAAACAGTCGCCGCCATGGTCACGGATCCGCTCGGGAAATCGGGCGGTGAACGCCTTGAATTTCAGCTCGGGATGGTCGGCGGGGATCAACTGCGCCATCTGTGCGAGACCGAGCTTGCCATCGACGCTGACCACGTCCTGAACGTCGGCATCCAACCCCTGCAGAATAAATGTCCGCAAGTCATCGGGCATCGAGGCATGGACCTTCACCCGGACCACCGAGCCCAACCGACGACGCTTTAGCCGCGCTTCGAACTCGCGCACGAGATCTTCCGCCTCTTCCTCGATCTCCACGTCGGAATCGCGGATCAGCCGGAACAGACCGCTGCCGAACACCTCGCAGCCGGGAAACAGCTTGTCGAGAAACAGGATCAGAAAACTTTCGAGCGCCACGAACCGCCGCTGACGGCGGCGTCGCCCGGCGGAGGTCTGAGGAAGTTCGAAGAACCGCGCCACCTGGGTCGGCACGGGGACCAGGGCGTAAAACGTCTTGTTGTCGCTTCGCCGATGCAACTGCAAAGCCAGCGAAAATCCAAGATTGGGGATGAAGGGGAATGGATGCGCCGGATCAATGGCCAAGGGAGTCAGGGCCGGGAAAATCTGGCTGAGGAAGATTGCTTCGGCGGCTAGGCGGTCGGCGCCGACCACGTCCTTGGCATCCAGCAGCCGCAAGCCTTCCGCCGTCATTTCAGTGCGCAGAGCGCTCCACACCCGCTGTTGATCGCTCATCACGCGGTTCGCGTTGAGGTCGATCCTGCGAAGCTGTTCGGCGGGGGAGAGCCCGTCCTGACTGACCACCCGGACGCCTTCGCGCACCTGCGCCTTCAGGCCGGCCACGCGCACCATGAAGAACTCGTCCAGATTGTTCGCCGAGATCGAGAGGAAACGAAGCCGCTCCAGCAGCGGGTGGCGCCGGTTGCCGGCCTCTTCCAGGACCAGCCTGTTGAAGGCCAGCCAGGAAAGTTCCCGATTGATAAACCGTTCCGGGGACTCGGCCAAAGGGCGACCGTTCGACGCGATCGCGACCAGGAGGGGCCGCGCCGGCTTCGGCGTCTCGGCAAGCAACGGAACCTCGGTCGCCGCGGCGAGGGCGGGCGGCGTCGGCTCCGGAGCGGGGGCCGCGAACCGCATGGTGGTGGAATCCATTGAGGCGGAATCGTCGGGGGTCAAGGGCGTGGGCCGGGGACAGGTCTGAGAGGGGTTCCGTCTCTTGTGGCGCCGCCGCCCGAGGCTCGCAAGGCTTCAGTCCGTCGGTCAACCGTCGGTCATGAGTATGGAAGTTCAAGGGCCGGCGCCTCTCGTTCAATGATTTCCCTGGCGAACGCCCGGGTCACCCCACGACCCGCGGCGTCGGCGGCGTCATCGATCCGCGCGACCACCGCAAACGCCGCCGGCACCGATCGCTCAATACGCCGAACCAGATAGGGCAGCACATCGTCTTCGGGACGGATATTCCGGTCGCGAAAAAATTTTCGAAGCACGCCGATCAGGACCATGTCGTCCGGCGGATCGAGGCGCGCCACCATCAGGGCGTTCAAACGAGAGCGGAGATCCGGCAGACGGGTCGGCCAATCCAAGGGCGTCACGCGCGCCGTCATCAGAAGGCTGCCGCCGGCGTCGGCCATGTTGATCAGGTGAAACAGCGCTTCGTCCGCCGGCCGTTGATCGGCATCTTCCAGCAGAACCGCACGACCGGCCAACCCGCCGGTGTCGACGGGGCCAGGCCCCAGGACCACCGCGCCCGCTGACTGCGCCCAGGCTCGCGCCAGATGGGTCTTTCCCGAGCCTTCAGGCCCAATGATGGCTAGGCGCCCACCCGGCCAGTTCGGCCAAGTGTCCAAGGCGGCCAGCGCCGCGGCATTGGCCGACGAGGCAATGAAATCCTCGCGGGCATGCGATGCCGTCCGGCCAAGCGGCAGGCGCATTTGCAAGGCGGGATCGATTTGCGGGTCGTCAGTCACACTGCGAATGTAGGGACTTGCTGGCCGATTGTGAATCCGTGGGTGCGTGAGGTCGTGATTGATGAGTATGCCTGATGGCCTCGGACCGGTGATTGACCCGGGTCCGGCAGGTTGCGGACCTTGGGTGCGGACCCGCATAGCTCGTCGCAACCATCCCCATCCACGATCCGAGTCGTCGCCATCCAATGAAGAGCCCAGCCCGTTCGATTGACGCTCCGGGGTCACCGACATGCGCAAGGGTATGCACGGCCTGGCCCTGCTGGTGCAGGAGGGGCTGAAGCGCGATCCGTTCGCGGGGGATATTTATGTGTTTCGCGGACGCGGCGGATCGTTGATCAAGGCGCTGTGGCACG
>JAYUBD010000064.1:0-2575 GCA_043740995.1 Caulobacteraceae bacterium
GCCGACAGGCTTCGCCGAATACCCGCTGCTGATGCCGCGCGGCTGTCTGACCATTGCCGGCCAGGACCAGATCCCGCGCCTCGCGACCTTGGCAACGGAGATCGACGCGACGCACACGCGCTGGCGGGAGATCACTGGCGCGCAGGCGCGGGGCATGGTCCCGGTCCTGCGTGCGGACGTCGTGGCCGCCGGACTCTTCGAGCCCGATGGCTGCGACATCGACACCGGCGCCCTGCACGGGGGCTATCTGCGTCTGGCCGCGGCGCGGGGGGTCATTTTCCGCAACAATGCCGGTGTCGAGCACCTGGATCGGACCGGCGACCACTGGACCGTCGGCCTGGCCGGCGGCGTGACCGTGCGGGCCCGCGTGATCGTCAATGCCGCCGGCGCCTGGTGTGATCGCCTGGCGGTCCTGGCCGGCCGCGCGCCGCTCGGCCTGACCCCGCGGCGGCGTACCGCCATCATCATCGATCCGCCGGCGGGCGTCGCCATCGGCGCCTGGCCCTCGGTCATCGACGCCGACGAGGCCTTTTATTTCAAGCCGGAGGCCGGCCGCATCCTGGCCTCTCCCGCCGATGAAACGCCGTCCGAGCCCATGGACGCCGCGCCGGAAGAGTTCGATATCGCCCTCTGCGTCGATCGCCTGCAGGCGGCCGCCGACCTTCCCGTACGCCGGATCATCCGGTCATGGGCCGGCCTGCGCACCTTCGCCCCCGACCGCACGCCGATCTACGGCTATGATCCGGTCATTCCGGGTTTTTTCTGGTGCGCGGGCCAAGGCGGCTATGGCATGCAGACCGCGCCCGCCGCCGCACGGCTGGCGGCGGCGCTGGTGCTTGGCCTGAGGGTCCCGGACGATCTGGCTGCAAGAGGCGTGACCGCCGCGGCCTTTTCGCCGGGGCGGTTTGCGGGCCGCGGATCCGAGCGTGCGGTTTGAAAACCCGCTGATGAGACGGCGGGCGGGTGAAGGCGTTCCGCGCGTGACAGACCTTGCATAAATGCGCGATGTTTCGGGGGCGATCAAAGGAGGGCGGTGAATGGTGACGGCGGCGACATGGAATGAAAGTGCTGGAACTCGGACCCCCGGCTCGGAACTGACTCCGAGGGCGCTGTTTGCCGCGGCGGTGGTGGCGGCGATCATGGGGGCGTCCTATCCATATATGGTGCTGAAGCTGGGCTTTGGTCCCAACGTTTCGGTGGTGGCGGCGTTCTTCGGGTTCGTGATTCTGAGCGTGATCGCGGGCAAGCGCTATGACCGCTGGCAGAACAACATCGTCCAGACCGCCGGCACATCGGCGGCGCAGACCGCGTTCATGTGCAGCACTCTGGCTGCGTTCGACATGTTGCGCGCCTCGAAGGTCGTGCATTTCACCCTCAACCCGACACCGATGCAGACCTTTGCCTGGCTGACCACCGCCTCCCTGCTGGGCGTGCTGCTGGCGGTTCCCATGCGCCGGCATTTCATCGTCGATGAGAAGCTGCCGTTTCCGGATGGCATGGCCGCCGGCGAGACGCTGATGGTGCTCGATCCGCCGCGTGACGCGGGCCCGGGCGATCTGGCGACCCGGCAGGCGCGCCGCGCCGCCGGCGTGCTGTTTCTGGGCCTGCTCGCATCGGGGCTGGTCATGCTGCTGCGCGACGACGCCCGGATGTTCAGCCTGTTGCCGGAAGGCTGGAACCCCGGCGACCTGACCCTGGGCGTGGCCGGAGCCGCCTTCGTGGTGGCCACCATGGGCGTCGGCGCTTCCTACAGCCTGCTCAGCATCGGCACCGGGCTTCTGGTCGGGCTTCGGGTAAATATCTGGATGCTGACCGGCGGCGTAATCGCCTGGATCATCGCGCCCCTGCTGCTGATCGGCCACGGCATGCTGCCCGATCACGCCACCCGCACCCAGGTGCTCTATTGGGTGATGTGGCCAGGCCTGGGCATGATCATGGCTGGCGGCCTGATGGCGCTCGCCCTCCGCTGGCGCCTGCTCGCCCAGGCCTTTGGCGCCCTGCGCGGCGCCAGTCTTTCCCGCGAGGAATTCCCCCTGACCTGGGTGATCGGCGGCATCGCGGTCCTCGCCGTCGCTCTGTGCGCCATGCAATGGATGTTCTTCGGCCTGCCGGTTTGGATGACCCTGTTGTCAATGGGGGTGTCGATCCCCCTGATGCTGGTCGGGCTGCGCGCGCTGGGCGAGACCAATTGGGGGCCGATCGGAGCGCTCTCGAACCTCACCCAGGGCCTGTTCGCGGGCGTCGCGCCGGGCAATGTACCGGCCAATATCATGGGCGGCGGCACGGTCGGCGCCATCGCCGTGACGTCCGAAGGCCTGATGCAGGACTACAAGGCCGGTCACATGATCGGCTCGACGCCCCGGTCAATGACCATGGCCCAGTTGCTGGGCGCGCCGATCGGCGCCGCCGCCCTGGCCTGGACCTATCCGGCCCTGGTGAAGACCTATGGCATTGTCGGCGAACATGCCGGCCTGGCCGCCCCAGGCGCCCGCCGCGCGGCGGGCTTCGCCGAGTTGCTCAGCACCGGGATCGATAAACTGCCCCACTCGGCGCTGTGGGCCATGCTGGTCGCCGC
>JAYUBD010000065.1:0-2570 GCA_043740995.1 Caulobacteraceae bacterium
CCCGGCCGGAGCGCGTGCGTAGAGATGTCCATGCCGCGCCCCGACCGTCCACAATGAGGGGTGCCTGAAAGCGGTCTCCCCAGAGGTCCCCATTGGGTCGATTCCTACCGCTGGCTTCGGGCCTGGATGCGGACTTTATCGACAAGCGCGTCAGCCGACTGCCGGGACTCAAGCGTTTGAATTTCTCCACTAGGACAGCCGCCCCATGGACATCCACAAACCCAAGCCTTGGCACGGCCTTCGGGAGTTCGTGAAGGAGTACGTGATCATCGCGGTCGGAGTGCTGACCGCGCTCGGCGCCGAGCAGGCGGTGGAGTGGCTGCACTGGCGGCATCTGGCGGCGCGGGCGGAGGAGGAACTTGCCGTCGGGCTGCAGCCCAACCTGCTGAACGCGGCCACGGAGATCGCTGCTCAGCCTTGTTTCCGTAGCTGGCTGACGCCGATCGCCGCCGGCCTCCTGAGCCGGGACCCGGCTTGGCGCGCAGTCCAACTTCCCGCTGGCACCACGCCGACCAAGCCGTTAGCGCCGCTCGTCTTCGTAACCCCAGGCTTCCTCTGGTCCCACGCGGCCTGGGAGAACGCCGCCGCTTCGGGCGTCCTGAATCACATGCCTCAAGACCGAGTGCAGCGGTACGCCGAAGTCTATCGCCTCGTCGATCTGGCCCGCACGTTGGTCACCTCGGCGGCCGATACAGGCGACCAGTTGGAACCGCTCGCCGTCGACCGGCGCCTCACCGAGGCAGAAAAAGCCGGCTACCTTCAGCCGCTCTCCCACCTGGACCGTATCGTCATCTACCAAGACGCCCTGTCGCATCAGATCCTACAACAGGCACATGCCCTCGGCGTGGACCCGCCGCCGGACAAGGTCCGAGCCAGGCTCGACGGACTGCGCCGCTTCGACGGCCCGTGCGTCGCCGACGTGAAGCTGCCGCTGAGCTGAGGGGGGCATATGGACATCCACAAACCCAGGCCCTGGCATGGCGGGCGCGAACTCCTCAAGGAGATCGGCACCATCGTCGTCGGTGTGTTGATCGCGCTTGGGGCCGAGCAGGCCGTCGAATGGCAACATCACCGGGAGGAAGCAGCCGGCGCGCGCGCCGCGGTGCGGGCCGAGGTTGCGAAAAACCTCTCTGAAATACAGATTCGGCTGGCGACCCAGAATTGCGTGAAACGTCGTCTCGACGAGATCGGACAGTTGCTGTCTCGCACTCAGGAAGGTGTTCTCAACCCGCAGCCTCTGTGGGTCGGGGTCGAGACGGGGTCGATGACTCCGTGGCTTGTTCACGGCCTGCGGAGCGCGGGATTGGACGTCGTGTGCCTGGACGCCCGGCGCGTGAAGGCCGCCCTCTAGATCCGGCTCAACAAGACCGTTCATAACGACGCTGAAGGTTTTGCGCAGGTGGTGCGGACCGGCTGGTATCGAGCTGTCCACGTCAAGTCGTTGGACTTCCACCAAGCCCGCTCCACATATGGGTCGATAGCGGTCTTCGGCTTCCTGCCCGATTGCGGACACTCGGCCATCGGTGGAGGGCGGATGGCCGCTTCGCTCCTCCTACCCAGGAAGTTCAAGTCCTGCCGAGCCCCGCCTCGGAGGCTCGCACAGACCTAATTTCTGATAATGTCATCCCCCTGACCAACGATAACATCTTATAATACCGCATCTTATAGAGATTATTTCGCATAAGATACATTAGACGCAAAATATGTGTCGCGCCCATTTAGTAATGTCGCACCGTGCCATTTAGAGATGTCACCGGTACTGACAGGTTAAAGCCATAATTCGCCTTAAAGGCGAAAACTGTTGGATTTTGGCTGGAGAACGCGAATCAACTGCCGCTGATTTTGCTCGCGTTTCTGATCGTGAAAAGTCGCCAGCGACACCGGAAAATGGCGATCTCAACTTAACCTGTCAGTACCCCAGGGCGTGATGACGATCAGATCGCCGCGGCCCTCGAAATCTCGCCGCGGCAAACAGTCAATCAAGTCTGCCGCAGGCTGGCGGCCGCCGGTGCGATCCGACGCGTCGCCGGTCCGTCGGGAAAACTCGTCAATGCCGCCGTAGACCGGGCCGCTGCGGCCGGTCGTTCCGCCGCAACCGCAGGCGTGGTCGAACCCGATTTCGAGAGTCAACTCGCAGCGATCAAGCCTGGGCGCCATCCGCTGTCGGTTACCCAGCTCATCGAAGGCGGGTTCACGCCGTGCGCGAATTGGACCCTGGCCGACGACGGGCGGCTCTCCACCGATCGACCTTTGCCGAAGGCGCGTGGCGTCTACGCGTTCGTTATCGGCGATGCCGCGCGCTACGTCGGCGTCGCCTCCATGGGGCTCGCCAAGCGGCTGCGTTTCTACGCTCGCCCTGGCGCCACACAGCGCACCAGCCAACGCCTGAACCAGACTATCATCCGTGAACTGATGAATGGCGAGGCGATCACCATCTATACCGTCTCTCCGCCGAACCAAATGTGGAATGGTCTCCCGCTGAACGCCGCCGCCGGCTTGGAAATTGGCCTCATCGAGACCTTCGATCTGCCGTGGAATATCCGCGGCGTTCGTCTCGGAGGTTTCGCATA
>JAYUBD010000066.1:0-8506 GCA_043740995.1 Caulobacteraceae bacterium
TCATAGTGGGCAATCGCCACTTGGTGGTCATCGACGTCCATGTCCGAATGGAAGGCATCATTGGCCGCCGACCAGCCGGCGTCGCGGAGCCCGTAGGCCGCCGAGCCGTCGTCATAGGTCATCGGCACATTGACGCGGCTCGCCTCAAAGATCCGGCGACCGCCGAAGCTGGCCACCCGCGCCACGCGCGACCGGGCGATCCGCCCAAAGATATCGAAGTCGTGACAGACCTTGTCGAGCATGAACGAGCCGCCCCAGTCCTGTCGCCGGCGCCAGTTGCGGGCGAGATAGGCGCCGTGTTCCGGCGGCAGGTGCTCGGTGGCGTCCATGGAAATCAATGCGCCCAGTTCGCCGGCGTCCACGCGGGCGATCACCTCGCGCACGATCGGCATCGAACGCATCACCAGACCGATGAACACCGGCGGCCCCGTCCGCGCCGCCAGGGTGCGCGCCAGGGCGTAGGTCTCCTCCGACGTTCGCACGATCGGCTTTTCCGCGAAGACCGGACAACCGGCGGCTAAAGCGAGATTCAAATGCTCGAAATGCAGATGGTTGGGCGAGCCGATCATGATCAGGTCGAACGGCCCCGCCGCCAACAGGGCCTCCGGGTCGGCAAAGGCGCGCCCAGGATCGATGCCGGCTTCGCCGAGGATCGACAGGCCGACCGGCGAGGGGTCGGCATAACCCGCCAGCCGCAGGCTCCAACCCACCTCCCGCATCGCCGCCAGCACATGGGCGATCCGCTGACCCAGGCCGATGACGCCGATCCGGTGGGTCTTCATCCAGTCACGACTCCACGGTGAAGGTCAGCCCTGCCCTGGCCTGGAGCCGGGCGATCAGCGGCGCGCCCATGGCCGAGGCCGAGGTCCACGCCCCACCGGGGGTCAAGGCCCGAGACACGTCGCGCGCCAGACAAACGGCGCTTTCACCGAGCATTTTTGCCGTCGATCCGTAGCCGGGATCCTTGTCGCCGCGAACCGAGGCCCGCACCGTACGCCCATCGGCGGCCTCGGCGACGAACAACAGATCGTACCAGCCGGTCTCGCGCTCCTCCGCCGTCGGCCCGTCGCCGGGCTTGATCGTGGGATCGAAGGCGAAGCCGCCGGGCACGTCGGTCGCGGTCGGCGCGGCGGCGCCCAGCATCATTTCGTCATAGGCGAAGTCGCGGCCCCAGGGATGGTGGAGCAGGAAATTGGATCGGTGCACAGCCTTGGTGTTGATGCCCGCCATCATGAACGGTGACGCCCAGCCGCCCGCCACGTCGTCCTGATAGGCCGTCTCGCCATCCGGTTGCGCGGGCCCCTGGAAACCGGGTGTCAGGGCGAAGGGGTTGGCGAGAACCGCGCCGATCGACGGGTCCTTCTGCGCCGCCGCCATGGTCGTCATGCCGCTGGCCATCGTGCCGCCCGAGAGACCGCCTTTCAGACCCCGCACCCGTCCGCGCACGCGGGGCGCCGGCATGCCCCAGCGCCGACGCGCTTCGTCCTGCGCGAAGAACACGCCCAGGTCGAAGGGGATGGAATCAAAACCGCAGGAAAACACGATCCGCGCGCCGGTGCGCGCCGCCTCCGCGCCATAGCGGGCGATCATCGTCGCGATCCAATGCGATTCACCGCACAGATCCACATAGTCGGTCCCTTCGGCCACGCAGGCCGCCAGCAGAGGCTCGCCATACAGCTGGTACGGCCCGACCGTGGTGATGATCACGTCGGCGCGCAAAGCCAGGGCCGTTACCGCCTTTGGATCGAAGGCGTCGGCGGCGATCAGCGGCAGGTTGGCGGGCGCGCCGATCAGGTCGCGCACCTGCGCCAATTTGGCGATGTCCCGACCGGACATCGCCCAGGCCAGGTCGCCGTGCGCGCCATAGGTCGCCAGCAGGTGGGCGGCCACCAGTCGCCCCGTATAGCCGGTGGCGCCATGGACGACGACCTCAAATTCGCGCTTCGCTTCGCTCATGGCGATCCCTCCGATAGCCTTGCAACAGGTTCTAGAAAGCTCCGCCGCCGCCCGCCAGCCCCCGCCCGCACAATTCGCGCGTCAAGGTGATTGCGTCGCCCGATCCCCTTGCCATAAGGATGTGACTGAACACCGATAAGGCATGCCCCGCAACGCCGGGGCCGGAGGCAAGCGACATGAAATTCACATGGTTCAACCTGATGCCCTGGCCCTATCTGCCGGAGGACTTCAGAGAGAAAAACCGCTCGGTCTGGGTCGATATCGACCAGCGCCTGTTCGATCCGGTCAAGAGCCATGAGGTGTACAACACCTATATGGACCTGCTGGAATATGCCGACACCCTGGGCTTTGACGGCATCGGGGTGAACGAGCACCATCAGAACGGCTATGGCATCATGCCATCGCCCAATATCATCGCCGCCGGCCTCGCCCGCCGCACCAAGGACGCCGCCCTGGTGGTGCTGGGCAACTCGATTGCCCTGTACAATCCGCCGGTGCGGGTCGCCGAAGAATTCGCCATGCTCGATTGCATTTCCGGCGGTCGCCTGGTGGCGGGTTTTCCGGTCGGCACCTCGATGGACACCAATTATTGCTATGGCCAGATCCCGGCCCTGACCCGCGAGAAATATGCCGAGGCGCATGAGTTGATCATCCGCGCCTGGACCGAGCGCGATCCATTCGCGTTCAATGGCCGCTACAATAAGCTGCGCCACGTCAACATCTGGCCGCGGCCTATCCAGCAGCCGCACCCGCCGATCCACATCCCGGGCGGCGGTTCGGTGGAGACCTATGATTTCTGCATCGACAACACCTATTCCTATTCCTATCTCAGCTTCTCCGGCTACATCCGCGCCAAGGCCCTGCTGCAGGGCTATTGGGATCGGGTCGCCGAACGCAACGCCCCCGACGCCTCGCCCTATCGCGCCGGCTTCGCCCAGACCATCTGCGTGGCCGAGACCGACGAAGAAGCCGAACGGCTCTATTCCGAACACGTCAACTATTTCTACAACCGCTGCCTGCATGTCTATCCAGGCTTCGCCGACGCGCCGGGCTATCGGACGATCAAGACCATCCAGACCGGCGCCCTGTCGCAATATGCCCCGCCCACCGGCGGCTATACCCAGCTGTCGTGGAAGGATCTCATCGACGGCGGCCACGTGATCGCCGGCTCGCCGGAAACCGTCCGTCAAAGGATGGAGGAACTGATCAAGGGGCTCAACGTCGGCAACATTTTCTGCCTGATGCATGTCGGCAATATGCCGGCCGACAAGTGCATGTATTCCAGCAAGCTGTTCGCCGAAAAGGTCATGCCCAAACTGCGCGGCCTGTTGCCGGAATGTGAGGGCGACGATCGCTTCTGGTGCAAACCCCTGAACAAGCGGGTCACCGCCGGCGCCCTGCCCACCGCCGTTTCCGCGCCCCGCGTTTCCGAACACGCCTGAATACGGCCCGCCCACCGAGCATAAGGACTGAACGCCTTGGAAACCAAGACCGTTGAAACGCGGCATGCGGCCGTGCGCTATCTCGAAGGCGGATCGGGCGCGCCGCTGCTGTTCCTGCATGGGGCCGGCGGCATGACGCCGGAGGATCCCCTGTTGGCGGCCCTGGCCGCGCATCACCACGTCTATGCGCCCTATCTTCCCGGCTATGGCGAGACCGAGGATTGCCCCGACCTGCGTGACATGCTCGACTACACCCTGCTCGGCTGGGACCTGGTCGCGGCGCTCGGCCTGAAGGATCCGATCCTGGTCGGCCACTCGATGGGCGGTATGATCGCCGCCGAAATGGCGGCCATCGCCCCCAACGACGTCTCGCGCCTGGCGCTGATCTGTCCGGCCGGCCTGTGGATGGACGAACATCCGCTTCCAGACATGTTCACCCTGATGCCCTATGAGATGCCGGCCTGGCTGTTCCATGATCCCGAAGCCGGGGCGGCCCTGATGACGTCCGGCCTCGACATCAATGATCCCAAATTCCTGCAGAACTATCTGGTGCGCAACGCCCGCCAGCTGGGCATGGCCGGCAAGCTGCTATTTCCGATCCCGGACCGCGGCCTTGGCCAACGCCTCTACCGCATCAAGGCCAAAACCGTGATCGTCTGGGGCGCCAGCGACCGGATGATCCCCCCCATCTACGGTCCCGCCTTCCAGGCCGGCATCGCCGGATCGACCTTGATCAGCGTACCCGAGGCCGGCCACATGGTCATCCTCGAAAATCCCGGCGCCATCGTTCAGGCGGTGACCGGCCTGGGCTGACCCTTCCCGGGCGCGACCTATTGGCAGTTGGTTGGCGCCTGTTTGGCAGGTGGATCGCAGTTCCTTGGCAGCCGAATGGCAGTTTTTGGCAGCCGGCTGGCATCTTTTGGCAGCCGGTTGGCAGCGCCTTGGCATCTGGAGGGCAGTCGGGAAAATCTGCATCATCTTGTTTTTGATATTCTATTTTTGGAAATGGCAGCTCAGGGGTCAGACTAGGGAGACTGGCGGAGTCGGTGCGGCTTTGTCGGCCGATTGTTCGCATTTTGCAATATAACTCGCCGCGCGTCAACCCTCGCGCCGCGGAAGGCCAAGATGGGCGCACCCGAATTGACGTCCGGCCCGTGGGCGCGCCTGCCGATTACCCCGCGGGTCCGTGGTGGTTTCCTCCCTTGACCTGGCCGGCTGCTTCAAGGGCATACCGAGGCTGCGACGGGGCGATGGAACGCTCTACCGCGCCGAATGATCTCTCGCCGCCGGCCAGTTCGCACCGCAACGCGCCCAACAATCGCTCCAGACCAAGGTTCACTCCCGAATGGCCATCGAAATCTTAGTTCTCGGTCCCGGCGACGAGGCGGTTTTGCTGAACGTCGCCACCGATCTGTTCGACAATCCCATCGATCCGAAACTAACCCGCGAATTCCTGAACGATCCCCGCCACCATATCGCCGTGGCGATCGAGAACGGTCTCGTTGTCGGGTTCGCTTCCGGCCTGCACTATGTCCATCCGGACAAGCCGCCGGAACTTTGGGTCAATGAGGTTGGCGTTGCGGACACCCACCAGCGCCGGGGCCTGGCCAAGGCGGTGATGCGGGCCTTGTTCGAGGTTGGCCGCACCCATCATTGCGCCTCGGCCTGGGTGCTCACCGATCGGGAGAACCACCCGGCCAAGAGCCTCTATCGGTCCGTGGGCGGGACTGAAGACACGGCCGACTCTGGCGAGCCGGACCCCCAGACCGTGGGCTATAGCTTCACGTTGGGCGCGGAAGCGGTTAACTGAGTTGGTAACCGCCCAGTGATTTTGTTGCGGACGCCCGTACGATAGTCTTGGACCATGGGCGACTCGGCGCGCTTCGTTTTGACTGCACGGGCGCCTTGTGCGGCTTGCGCGGCGTCGCCAGCGCGGTCTTGATTGCCTGATTGAAGCGCTCTTGCGCGCAGGGCTCGTCTTCAGGGGGAGGTTTATTCGTCATGCAGCATCCCAATAGCCCTAAGCCATCCCTCAATGATGCGCGCGCGCGAGTGGATAGGGCAAGCGAACATATAGACCGTCTTTGGGATAACCTGACGGTCATGACGCGCGAGCAGTGGGAGGGCCTTCGGGTCACCTCGGCGGTAACGCCTTTCGAGGCTCCCCCCATCATCTCCATTCTGATCGGGGAGATCGTTTACAACCTCAAGGCCGCTCTCGATATTTCCCCTTCGCTGAATATGGCGTGGCGGCGCTTCTAAACATGAGGCCGGTGGGTCGCTCAGCTCACGTCAGAGGCCGCCCGTTCCACCGGCCATAGATTCCGGAGGTTGTCGTGAGCACCTGTAGCTTCACCGGCGCCAAGGCGGACCTGCCTCGTCTGATCAATCGCACAATGGCCGCTGAGATGGTAGCAATCACCCGTCGCGCCGGATCCTTCGTGGAACCGAGACCGACGGCCGTTCACAATCCAGAACTGGCAAGGAAGAACAGGGCACGGTCGATCGCGGGCCGGATCATGCCGGCTGCCGGGACGTCGAGTTGGGGGGAGATTCTCAATCCGATCTACAGAGATCCCAATGATTGTTTTTGGTCGCCAACGTCGCCGTCTCCCCTTGATCAAGGGGCGCGAACGAAACCTTCGACGCCGGTCCAGCCCGCAGGCTGACTGAAACCCTTGGTAGCTGGGGGCGGGATCGAACCGCCGACCTGTGGGTTATGAATCCACCGCTCTAACCATCTGAGCTACCCAGCCGAAGGCGCTTTCGCGGGAGCGGCGCTTATAGGGGCTGGGGCGGGCCTCATCAAGCCCGCAATGCCGGCGCGGGGATACCGAGACGGTTCGCCACCTCGTCGCCGATGGCCAGCGACGAGGTCAGGCCAGGGCTTTCAATGCCGAACAGCGCCACGAGGCCGTCGAGGCCGTGAATGTCCGGCCCGTCGATGCGGAAATCCGGCTGCGGCTCGCCCGGGCCGTGGATCTTGGGCCTGAGCCCGGCATAGTCGGGATCGAGCGCGCCGTCGGGCAGGCCGGGCCAGAATTTGCGAATATAGGCGTAGAAGCCGGCGGCCCGCGCCGGGTCCACCGAATAGTCTTCGGTGTCGACGAAAGCGAGGTCGGGGCCGAACACCGCCTGGCCGCCCAGGTCCTTGCGGTAATGGGTGCCCAGGGCGCCGGGGATCGGCGGCGGATAGATCAGATGCTCGAACGGCGCCTTGCCGCGCAGGCGGAAATAGACGCCCTTGCCGAAGTGCAGCGTCGGGATGCCGGCCAGCGGAAAGCCTTCGATTTGGGCGGCCACATGCTGGGCCGAAAGTCCAGGGGCGGTGATCAGCAGGCGCGCGGTCAGATCGGTGGGCGCGGCACCCCCGGCCCTGATGTGAAAGCCGCCGCCGGCCAGGGCGCGCGCACCTTCGAACGGCGTGGCCTCCACCACCGCGCCGCCGGCGTCCTCGATCTCGCCCCGCAAGGCCAGCATATAGCCATGGCTGTCAAAGATGCCGCTCTCGGCGGACAGCAGGGCCGCCTCGGCGCGCACCGCCGGCTCCAGAGTCCTGGCCTGGGCGCCCGTGAGCGAGGTGAGCCCCTCGACATTATTGATTTTCGCCTGGGCCGCGATCGCCTCCAGGCGGGGGATCTCATCGAGCGTGGTCGCCACCACCAGTTTTCCGCACTTGCGGTAGGCGATCTTGTGGGCGTCGAGGAAAGGGTAGAGCGCCCGACGGCCGGCTACGCACAGCCGCGCCCGCAGCGAGTCGGTGGCGTAGTAGAGCCCGGCATGCACCACCTCGGAATTGCGCGAGGAGACGCCCTGGCCGAACGCCCGTTCTTTTTCCAGAACCACGACGCCCAGACCACGGCGCGCCAGAGCATGGCCGCATGCCAGGCCGACGGCGCCCGCCCCCACCACACAGGCGTCGAAGTCGAAACTCTCCATGCGGCGACGCTATAGACGCCGAAGCGGGCGGTGGGGAGGGGGTCCCAGGCCGAATCTCAACCGCCAGACGCCCTATACCCTCGGTCGTCCCAGTCCCGCCTGTTCGAGGAACAACGCCGTATAGGCCTCGATCATGCGGTCGATATCAAAGCGCGGCGCGCGCTCAAGGGCGTGACGGCTGAGGCTGGCCGTCAGGTCCGGGCTCTCCAGCAGCCGATCCATGGCGGCGCCGAAGGCCGCCGCGTCATTGGGCGGGACCACCCAGCCGCTGCGGCCGTCCTCCACGACTTCGCGGGGGCCAAAGTCGCAGGCGGTGACCAGGGCCGGGGCGCCGCAGGCCAGGGCTTCAGCGACCACGGTGGGAAAGCCCTCCCAGCGCGAGGGCAGGACGAACAGGCGCGCCTTGGAGAACCAGGCCCAGGGATTGGCGGAAAAGGCTCGAAATTTTACACGGTCGGCGATGCCGAGGGCCGCCGCCTGGCCTCGCAGGGCCGCCTCCTGGCTGCCACCGCCCATGATCACCAGATCCATGTTCCGGGCCGGACCGCTGGCGGCGAAGGCGGCGAGCAGCAGGTCATGACCCTTCTGGTATTCCAGCCGGCCGGCGGTGACGATGAACGGTCGGTCCTGCGGTTCGGGCAGCGGCTCGCGGGACAGGGCGGTCACCCGCGCCACGTCGATGGGATTGTTGATCACCCGCACCCTGTCCCAGTCGAGACCCAGCGCCGCCTGCAGCCCTCGGGCCATCTCATGGGAATTGGCCAGGAAACAGTCGGCGTCTCGATAGCACCGCCGGGTCAACGCCTTGATCGCCTGGCGGGCCAGGGCGACGCCCAGTTCGTCGTCGATCACCGCATCGGTATTGTTGCCTTCCCGCGCGATCCAACGGGGCCCGCCCCGCCCCCGCGTCACCGCCCAGGTCAATACGCTCATGCCCTTGAGAAAGCTCATCACCACATGCGGGCGATGGGCGCGGATCATGCGCGAGACGTTGTAGGGGGCGAGCACGGCGGCGGCGGCCAGCTTGTCCGGTCGGTAGAAGCCGGAATTGTGCCCTTCGAAGGCCAGCAGGCTTTGGCCGACCGGCGAGGCGTCGATACGCGATGCGTCCGCCTCGGCCAGGAACGGACCGGCGCGGCGCAACAGGCCCATGCGCACGTCAACCAGGG
>JAYUBD010000067.1:0-2566 GCA_043740995.1 Caulobacteraceae bacterium
GCGCCGAGCCGCCCGCCAGACGCGGCGACCACGTAATTCCAGTGCTCGTGGTTGGTGTTGGAGAAGATGATCACGCGATGGCGCGCGGCCAGGCCCTCCACGAAGGCGAGCATGGAGGGGTTCAGAACCAAATGACAGCTCCAATCGGCAACGAAGTCTGCCCGGTCGCCGGTGTACCCCGCCTGTTCGCGAAGCTGATCGAATAGTTCGATGACCGGCCTGCCGGTTCCCCAGCGCTCGTCTCCGGTCAGGGCGGCGATGTGTTCCACCGACATGTCAGGCCGGCAGCCAGAGGCCAACCGCCGGTGCATGACGGCATTGTCGTGATCGACGATCACCCCGCCGAGGTCGAACACCAGAACCGGGGACGCAGGACAGGTCATCCTAAAGTCCCAGCCGCTCGAACTGCGTCACCGGCGCCCCAATGGATTTCAGCGCCGCCGCGAGTCGCGCCGCCGCCGCCACTTCCGCCTCACCGCCCGCCAGATCGCGCGTTTCGCCCGGGTCAGCCGCCAGATCGAACAGCTGGTTGCCGCTGAAGCGTCTCGACGCCCAATAGGGGACCGCGTCGCCCGCCTCCCAGATCTGGCGCAGCACGGGGACGCGACTGCCCGGCATGCGGTCGAGCACGGCACGGTCGTCCGGCAGAGGAAGGGCGTCCTGGCGCGGCAATCTGTGATGGGTGGGCATGGTCGACCAGCGGTTCGAATACATGGCGAGCGGCGCATTGACCCCGGTCGGCGCGCGAATATATTTGCTGTCCCGCTCGACCAGGTGGATCTCGCGACCCCAGACCCCAGCCAGCACCCAGTCGCGAACGCTCGTCGCGGCGCCGGTCAGCAGCGGCATCAGGGTGGTCCCGTGCGTGCGCTGCCGCATTGCGCCCAGACCGAACACGTCGGCCAGGGTCGCGAACAGATCCACATTGGTGGTCAGCGCCTCGCAGGTTGCCGCCGCCACCCCGGGCGCGGCCATCAGCATCGGGATGTGGGCGATCGGCTGATAGAGCGGCGCGCCCGGCTTTCCCCAAATGTCCCGCTCGCCCAGATAGTGTCCGTGATCGGTGCACAGGACGACCAGGGTGTCGTCCCAAAGGTTTTTGGCGTCGATCACGTCAAGCATGCGTCCGAGCCAGGCGTCGATCATGGTCAGCTTGCCGCCATAGCTGGCGCGGATCTGGCGCGCCTCGCGCGGGGTGATCATGCCCCGCTCCACCGCGCCCACGGCATAGGGCGGCCAAATCAGATGCGGGCCCCGCCACTCCGGATCGTACAGGCCGGCATAGGGCTCGGGCGTATCAAACGGCTCATGCGGATCAAACTCGTCGATCATCAGGAAGAAGCGGTCGTGGACGCCGGCATTCTCCTCCAGCCAGCGCGCGCCGGCCGCCAAAGTGCGTGGGCCCGGAAAGTCTGCTTCGCCACGGAAGTGTCCGCGCGAGTCGTCGTAGGCCATGCGCCCCCGCCCGAACGACGGCGCTCCGGCCCAGGAGGGATCTGGCCGGGTCTTCCACGCATCGCCCTCGTGACCGCGTTGATAGTCCCAGGCGGTGAAGTCGACATGATAGTTTTCGCCGCCGGTCTCGAACAAATGGGGATGGTCGGTGATCAGTTGCGAGACGACGCCGGCGCCATGCAGATGCGCGGTGATCGCATCTTCCCAGATCTCCACCGAGCCCCACGGCCGCCAGGGAAAGTCGAGCGCGCCGCACAGGATGTCGTGCCGCGCCGGCATGCAGGGCAGAGAGCCTACATAGTGGCGCGAAAACCGCACCGAACGGGCGGCGAGCCGGTCGATATTCGGCGTCGCGAATTCCGACCCGCCATAGCAGCCGAGCATGTGCCGGTTCAGGCTGTCGAGCAGGACCATCACCACATTGCGGATTGGTTTCATGAACGCGGCCCGGGTGCGCCGAGCGCCGGCGCCAGGACGTCGATGCCGGGCGGCCCCGCGACCAGGCGTCCGACCCCGTCGGCGGCGGCAAAGCCCCGGCGGCGCACCAAATCGAGCACGGCCGCCGCCTTCGCGGGGTCAACCGCGATCAGCAGGCCGCCGCTGGTCTGGGGATCACACAGAATATCGCGGCGCCAATCGTCGAGCCCATCCGGCAGACGCACGCCGACCTGATAACTCTCCCAATTTCGACCCGACGCGCCGGTTCGTACGCCCGCCCGCGCCAGGGCCTCGACGCCGGGCAGCAGGGACGGCGCCGCGGTAATCTCAGCCTTCAATTGCGCGCCACGACACATTTCCAACGTGTGGCCGAGCAGGCCAAAGCCGGTGACATCGGTGACGGCATGCACGCCGTCAATCCCGGCCAGCTCGGCGCCGACGCTGTTGAGCTGGGTGGTCGATGCGATCAAGGCGGCATAGCCTTCGAGCGTCAGCCGCTCCTGCTTGAACGCCGCGCTGAGAATGCCGACGCCAAGCGCCTTGGTCAGGATCAGCACATCGCCGGCCCGACCGCCGCTGTTCTTCAAAAGGCGGTCTGGATGGACCAGGCCCAGCGCGACAAGCCCGTAGATCGGCTCGACGCTGTCGATGGAGTGGCCGCCCGCCACCGGAA
>JAYUBD010000068.1:0-2564 GCA_043740995.1 Caulobacteraceae bacterium
GGCGCTCTGATGAAACGCCAGGGTCCGATCTGGCTTGGGCTGACCTTACGCGCCCGCAGCCTTCGGCCCTATGCCAGGTTCGGTGAGATCGCGCGGATGGTGTCCCGCTCGGCCTATGCGCAGCTGAACTTTTCCCCCTGGCTGCTGGCCGGCACGGTGGCTGGGATGGGCCTCGTCTATCTTGCGGCGCCGATGCTGGTGCTGTTCGGCGACGGCTGGGCGCGGTGGATGGGCGCCGCCGCTTGGCTCGCCATGGCGATCGCCTTTCAGCCCATCCTGCGCCTCTATCGCTGCTCGCCGCTCTGGGGCCTGGCCCTGCCCTTGATTGGGGCCCTGTATACCGGCTTCACCGTATGGTCAGCGGTGGAAACCTGGCGCGGGCGCGGCGGCCTGTGGAAGGGCCGGACGCAGGCATCTGGGGCGGCGCCATGAGCGACATCACGCAAACCCTCTCCTCCGGCAAAGGCCACGCCGACGAGAATTTCCCTGTCGCGTCGATGCTGGTCGCACCCCTTCATCGCGACGTGGTGATGAAATTCTATGCCGTGGCGCGGATGGCTGATGACGTGGCCGACCACGCGACCGCCGCCCCCGCCGAAAAATTGGCCGGGCTCGCCGCCATCGAGGCGTCTCTGCTCGGGCGCGAACAATCGGTGGCCGCCGCCGTCGCTCTGCGTGACGCCCTGCTGGGGCGGGCGATCACCACGCGGCATATGCTCGATCTGTTGGAGGCATTTCGCCGGGACGTCGTCAAATCGCGCTATGCCGATTGGGCCGAACTGATGGACTATTGCCGCTATTCGGCGGCGCCAGTGGGCCGGTTCATGCTCGATGTGCATGGCGAGAGCCCGTCCACCTGGCCGGCCTCCGACGCCCTGTGCGCCGCCCTGCAGATGATCAATCACCTGCAGGATTGCGGCAAGGACTATCGTGAGATCGACCGCATCTATGTGCCGTTGGACGCGCTGGCCGCCGCCGATCTGGAGGTGGCCGCGCTCGGGGCGGCGCGGGCCGCACCGGCGCTGTTGACGGTGCTGGGAGCGTTGGCGCGGCGCACCCAGGCTCTGTTGCATGAGGCTCGGCCCCTTCGCGCCATGACCCGCGACCTGCGGCTCGCTTTGGAGATCGGCGTCATCCACAGCCTCGCCGAAGACCTCGTCCAGCGCCTCAAGCATCGCGATCCATTGTCGCAGCGGGTTCACCACCGCAAGCACGAGGCGCTGGGGTTCGCCCTGTCGGGGGCGGTCGGCGTCCTGGCGGGGCGCCTCTTTCAAGCGCGGGGCGCGTCAGGCATACCCCAGGCATGACCGCTGAACCCCATCAGGCCGCGAGCCCGGAAGCCCAGGCCTCGGGAAGCTCGTTCTACACCGCAATGCGTCTGCTGCCTGAACGGGAACGGGCCGCGATGTTCGCCATCTACGGCTTTTGCCGCAAGGTCGATGACATCGCCGACGAGCCCGGCCCGACTCCGACCGAGCGCCGCGCCGCGCTGAATGTCTGGCGGGCCGACCTCGCCGCGCTCTACGCCGGTACAACGCCGGAGACCATGTTCGACCTGGCGGATCCGGTGCGTCAATTCGACCTCCTGGAAGAGGATTTTCGCGCCGTCATCGACGGCATGGAGATGGACATCGATGGCGACATCCGCGCGCCCGGCTTCGAGGCCTTCGATCTGTATTGCGACCGGGTGGCCAGCGCCGTCGGACGCCTGTCGGTGCGCGTGTTCGGCATGGAGGCGGCGCCCGGCGTGGAACTCGCCCACCACCTCGGTCGCGCCTTGCAGTTCACCAATATCCTGCGCGATCTCGACGAGGACGCCGGTCTGGGCCGCCTCTATCTGCCCGCCGAGGCGCTGGCGGTCGGCGGCATCGAGACCACGGATCCCTTCGCCGCCCTGGGCCATCCCGGCATCGACGCCGCCTGCCGCTGGGTCGCCGCCAAGGCCCGTTCGCATTACGTCGCGGCCGACGTGGTGATGAACCGCCGGCCCAAAGGCCGCCTGCGCGCACCCCGCCTGATGAGTGCGGTCTACGGCGCCATCCTGAGCCGCATGGAGACGGTCGGCTGGGCGCCGCCCCGCGTTCGGGTCAACCTCCGCAAGCGTCGGCTCGCCTGGATCGTGCTCACCCGCGGACTGGCGGGGTGAACAGGCCGCTAAACCCCGCTCTCGCTCCCCAGCATGCGGAGGGAGAGATCGCAACGCGATCCGAGTGGGGAAGTGGGGACCACTTCCACCTCTCCGACGCGCTGGCCTTCCCCACCCTCGCCGAGACCTCGCATCGTCTTGCCCTCCCCGCGTCGGGGAGGAAGCGGCGTTGATCCATGTCGTCGGGGCCGGGCTGGCCGGACTGTCAGCGGCGGTGGCGCTGGCGCGCCAGGGCGTGGCTGTCACGCTGATCGAGGCGTCCGCCCAGGCCGGCGGGCGGTGCCGATCTTATTTTGACCCGATCCTTGGCATGACCCTCGATAACGGCAACCATTTCGTGCTGTCAGGCAACCACGCCACCTTTGACTATCTGGGCGCCATCGGCGCGCGTGACCGGATGGTCGGGCCTGATCAGGCG
>JAYUBD010000069.1:0-8487 GCA_043740995.1 Caulobacteraceae bacterium
CGGCAAGGCGGCGGTCCTGCACGAGGAGGCGCTGCGCGGGGTGCATGTGCTGTCGGTGGCGCATATCGCGCCCGGCGAAGCGGTCGAGGTGCGCATGGAATGGGTCGAGACCCTGCGCCTGTCCGGCCAGAGCCTGAAGCTTCGGATCCCCACCACCGTCGGAGAAATCTATGGCCGCTCGCCGCTCGCCGAGCCGGACGAGCTTCACGCGGACGGCCCCGAGGCGATGGCCGAGATCGTTGTCCACGCCGAAGGACGGGTATGGCTGGGCGGCGCGCCGATGGAGGCCGGGCGCGCGAACACACCGCTGAACCGGCCCATCGACCTGGAGGTCAACGCGACACTGCCCCGGTCTCTTGTCGGCGTATCGGCCGTTGGCGATCCGGTCAGACTGACGTTTGACCGAACGGGGGACGATACGCCCCTCGACCTTGCCATCCTCGTCGACCGGTCGGGTTCGATGCAGACCGCTTGCGCCGCAGACAGTGAGCGAACCAAACACCAGGCGGTGATCGAGGGGCTGAGCGCGGCAGCCGCCAGCCTCGGTCGCGCCGACCACATCCGCCTCTGGCAGTTCGACGATCGGGCGCAGGCGTTGGGAGGGGCCGACGGTCACAAGCTGACGAGCCTTATTCGCAAGCTGGGCCCGCCCCGGGGCGGCACCGAAATCGGCGCGGCGATCGAAGCGGTGCTTGCCGCCGGCGGCGGGCGCGATCTGCTGGTCATCACCGACGGTCAGAGTCACGCCCTCGACGTGCAGGCGCTCGCCCGGCGTGGCCTGCGGATCAGCGCCGTCCTTGTCGGCGAGGACAGCCTTGAGGCGCGGATCGGCCATCTGGCGGCGCTCACCGGCGGCCAGATCTTCGTGGCCGCTGACCACGACATACCGGCGGTGACCGCGTCCGCCCTGGCGGCGCTGCGCGGCGCGCCCGCCGATCGCATCGCCGCCGGATCGCTGCGCGCAGCGCGCGCGGGCCTGGTCCTGGAGGCCGTGTGGGAGAAGCTGGAGGCCGCGCCGGCGCCTGAGAACCCGGGTCTGGCTCGCGCCGTCGGCGCCCTCGTCGCCGCCCTGCGCCTAGCCACACTGGACGAGGAAGAGGCCGCAAGGTTAGCTGAAGCGGAGGGCTTGGTCACCCACCTCACCAGCCTGGTGCTGGTCGATGAGGCGTCGGCGACGCAGGAAAGCCTGCCGGCGCTACGCAAAGTAGCTCTGCCGGAGCCGGCGGTGGCGATGGTCTGCGAAGCCTACTCAGGTCCCTATCATCTTAGCGACGTTCCGAAAATGAGGCACCTTGCCCTGCGATCGGACTCTTACGGCGAGGCAATACCGAGCTTCTTGCTCAGCCGGCTGGCGACTCCGATGGCCCGGCCGGCGAGCGTCGCGCCGGACTGGTTGGGAGACATCGACTGGCGCGAGCACGGCGCCTTGCTGGCTGCGTGTAACCTTGCATGCTTGCCCCTGCGCGCGGCCGAGGGGCTGCGCGCCTTCGCCGGCACGGACTTTGCCGGTGAATACGCGGGGAGGCTCGGTCTGACCCCGCTCGTCTTTGCCATCCTGGCGGCGGCGCTCCTCGCCGAGCGCGCCGGCGACCGCGGCGCAGCGCGGGTCGTGCGGCGGCTGCTCAGGCGAGGACTACTGGGCCGGCGCCCACGCAGCGACCTGCCGCCGATCCCCGAATTGGAGCTGAGTCTGTTGGCTGTCTGAATTGTTCCGGCACATGAGGGCAAGATGTTCGCACCCGCGATTTCCAACCACGCAAACACGCGCATTCGGCAACGCGGCATTCGCCAGGAGTTGATCGAGGCGCTCTTCAGCCACGGCGATACCGAAGCCTCGGTCGGAGGCGGCTGCACGGTTGTGCGTCTGAGCCGGCGGGGCCTGCGCGACGGGGGCCTTCGCGAAACCCTCGGCCCTCTGGCCGACCGCCTTCCCTCGCTCGCCATGATCATTGCGGACGATACGGGAGAAATTGTCACTGTTATGCACGACTGGGGGCATTCGCGCGGGAGTCGCTATAGACCGTGGGCGTAGCGAGCAGCTTCTCTCTGAGGGCGGCGCCGTAAGAGCGCAGCCCGTCGGTGACGATGGCGCCCGTCCGGCTGTGGCGCTTCATCGTCTTCTTGATGAATTTCAGAGCTGCGGCCTTGTCGCGCGTCGCGGTGACGAAGGATTCCAGAACCCCATGGGTTCACGCCTCGAACGCCAGCGCCGGTACATGGTACTTCGTCTTCCTGCGCGCGCCGCCTTTTGACAGCCGGTTCCGGAAAAAGTCGAACGTCCCCTCCTCGACCAAGACGGGCTCAATGGCCGCCGCTCGGTATCGTTCAGCCGGTGTGCCAGTCGTTCGGAATTGACGCGGGATCGCCCGTTCCTCATCTCGGGTAATGATGACTGCCGGATGCGCGAGGAGCCTTTGAACCACGTCGTCCACCGTTGGACCGCTCTCCCTGATCCACGCATCGACCGCGAGTGCAGGGTCCTGGTGCTCCTCCGTCACTAGGCTCATCCAGGTGCCGAACTTCTTGCCCACCAGGATCTCCTGGTTGGCCAGGATGCTCTCGCGCAGGTCGACGGCGCGACGGCTGAGCACGCGAGATTCGGCCCGACCGATGCCATGCCTTCCTCGGCAGGCGATCCGGTTCGTCGCGCGCCGAATGGCTGTGTTGAAGGCGACGGCGGCATCGCCCGGTAACGTCCCATCAAGGCCCGCGTGATAAAATGCTGCTCGGATAAAGTTCCTGACCGACCCGAGGCCGTGCTGGTCGATTCCAAGCTCACGGCATCGCTTGATGATCGCAGATTGTTGGTCGGTCATGTTCCCCCTCCGCTCGTCTACACGTCGAGACGTTCGGGGAGTAGCGCAATGATCTTCCCCCGAAAAGGTGCACGGGGTTGAGCCGCTCTGGGGGCCTTTGTCAGACTCAAAGGCCGGGGGCGGCCCTCTCCGCCGTTGCACTCCAGATTGGAGGCATCGGACCGCGATCGAGGACCTCGACGATCTTATCTAGGACGTCGCGTTGTCCCGTGACAGGCCAGCCGGACCATCAACCACGGCCTTTAAGATTTAGGCGACAACCAAGATCGTCGACATTTCCTGGCCGCGTTCGCCCGCAGCCGGGCGGATTTTAGAATCCGATCCGGCGCTTTATCCCGCCGGCTTTCGTGGCCAACTCATCTTCAAGCATTCTTGTCAACGTTGGGGGATCGCTTACCCCGAGCAGCGCCGCTTTCCGCGCGACGACCGCGAAGTCTCCCGGCGCCAGGTTGTCCAACGTAGCCAACGCTCGCGGCGCCTCGACGCCGAAGCTTCGCCGAAAGGTCTCGCACGCCTGATCCGGCCGCAGGGGCAAGAACCGGATTTTGAACAGGAACCGGCGCAGGGTGGCGGGATCCAGGCTCTCCATCAGATTGGTGGTGCAGGCGAAGGGATAGGGGTGACGCTCCATCCAGGTCAGCATCTCGTTGACCTGCGTCACCTCCCAGGACGCGCGAGCGCCGGCGCGGTCTCGCAGCAGGGAATCGGCCTCATCCAGAATGAGCAGGGCGCGGCGATCGGCTGCCTCCTCGAACATCCGGGCGATTTGTTTTTCGCTCTCGCCCAGCCACATGGAAAGCAGGTCCGACGCGCGCTTTTCGATGACGTCCAGGCCCATGCGCTCAGCGAGATAGCGGGCGTAGGCGCTTTTGCCAGTGCCCGGCAGACCGTGCAAACAGAATGACAGCGCCGTTTCACCACGTCCGCTTAAGCGTTCGGCCAGGGCGGCCAGATCGTGATCGGCCTCGGAAAGCGCAGGATCGAAGGCCATTACACCGCCAAGCGCCGGCGGCGCGGGCGCGCCCCGGATGGCGTAGACCACCGACCGGGCGGCCCGCTCGACGTCGCTGTTGCCCCCACGGGTGAGCTTGGCGACGCGGAGCGCCGAATCCATCACCGCCGGAGAGGCGCGCACTTGCGCCAGCCGGTCCAACGCCGCTTCTGGGAGGCGTAGCCGGCGACGTCGCGCGATCCGCTCGACCACCCGTCGGCGGACCACGCGCCCAGGCTCGGGAAACCGCACCGCCAGGGCCATGCGGCGCAGCACGGCCTCTCCCAGTCGCTCCCTGTGGTTGGTGATCCAGATCGTCGGGCAAGGCGTGCTCTCCACGAGGCGGTTCATGAACACCTTGGAGCCGCGACGTGAACCGCCGTCCTGTTCGTCCACCCCGATGAAGATGTCGTCGGCCTCATCGACCACCAAAAGCGTGCGGCCCGCACTGGTAGTCATTGAGCGGGCGATGGCGAAGGCGGCGATCCGTTCCCCGCGCGAGGGCTCTCCATCCTTATCATCCGCCTCGCCGACGAAGAGGGGGTGGGCGCCCAGCCGGCCCGCGAGCGTGCGGACAAATTCCGTCTTTCCCGTGCCTGGGTATCCGTAAAGCAGGATATTCACGCCATGGGCGCGATTAGCCAGGGCGCCGGCGAGGGTCCGCTCGGCGAGGTCGGCGACCTCGCCCAGATGCGTGAAATCCTCCCAGGTCAGTTCAGGCTTGCGCGACCTGCCCACCAACGCCGTCCGCATCCGGTCAGGGTCGGTCGTCGTCATTCGCGCGACGCGCAGGACAATCTTTGACGGCGCGTACGAGCGCGCTTCTTCTTCCAGTAAGCCGAGGAGGCGCAGGGGTTTCTCCGGTTGCAGGAAAACTTTGACGGTCCGTTCGCTGTGTCCCGTCAGCAGGGCGTAGCCGCAAACAGTCGGCGAGCCGCAGAATTCCGCTCTGTCACCGGACGCCCCGAGCAGGCCCAGAACCGATTGATCCAGAGCCGCCCTTGTCCCGGCATGCAGGATGTCCGCTTCGATTGGCCCAAGCCCCAGCGTGTCGCAAAGCCATCCTATCCGACGCTGGATTGCAGATGGAGGCGGGTTCTTAACCGCGCGCTTCAGCCCATTGAGGATGGCCCCGAACGCCGCCCAGGTTTCGTTGTCGACGCGCGAGCCGCGGCCATAAAACTGATCGGCGTTGATCTTCGGATCTTCGAACCCAAGCGCGGCGGCATGTTCGAACAGCCATTCCGCCAAGGATCCATTGGGACGACCCACCCGCCCGCAGTTCTGGCGAAGCGCACGCAGCGCGTAGGTACGCAGAAGAAATTGTTCATAACGATCCATGGTGATGTTCCGTGCCTCCGACACTCAGACTAGGCCATCGGCACGTCAAATACGGTCGCAAGCGAGCTATCGCATCCTCGAAAGCCTGGGCCTGGCCGAAGGGACCGGGCCATCGTCCGAAGCCAAGCCTTGACGCCCGCAGCCACTCGCCGCGGTCCGACGGCGCGGGAGGCCCCCCGCGTCCTGCAGCCGATCGGCGCGACCGAATTGCGAACGACCGTTTCTGACGTATCGCGAGAGGATACCAGTGGCATCGCCCTTCACGGAGACCACCCGATGAACCATCCGGATCTCTCTCACCACGCCGCCATCGGCGCTGCGGCGCGAGCGGTCGGCGACCGCGCCTTGTCAATCCCCGGACCCGGAGTCACCCGCCATGAAAATACTCGTCACCATCGTCTTCTTGGCTTTTTGTTTTGTAGCGGGAGCCAGCTGCGCCTTCCTGATACCGGCCATTTATACCGTCGAGAGTCACGGCCAATGAGGCGCATGAGCCAGGCTTGCCGGGCCGATCGGGCGGCCAGGGCGCGACATGGTCTCGACATCGACGCGCAAAGATCGCCTTATGACGTCAGGGGTGGCCTACGCAATGTTTGAGCCAGGAACGCGAGTCCGGATCAAGGATGACCCATCGCGATTTGGGGTCGCGACCGAAGAGACGCGAGAAACCGGCGGGCGACTATACCGCAAAGTCCACCTGTCGGACGGCGATCGCAAATTTATTCTGGAATCCCGACTGGAGCGGCTCAATGAAGCGCCGGACGCTCTGGCCGACTTCGCGGCGCTGCGTCTTTCCGCGCCGGAGGACCTGGGCCGCATCCTGACCCACATCCGCCTCACAGGCCGGCTGGCCGACCTCATTTACAGCATGGAGGCGTCCAACACCGACTTTCACGCCTTCCAGTTCAAGCCGGTCGTGAAGATCCTCAACTCCGCGTCCAAGGGCTTGCTGATCGCCGATGAGGTCGGCCTGGGCAAAACCATCGAGGCCGGGCTCGTGTGGAAGGAACTGGTCGCCCGCTATGACGTGCAGCGCCTGCTCGTGGTCTGTCCCAAGTCGCTGCAGGAAAAGTGGCGCTTTGAGTTGAGCAGCAAGTTCGGCATGACCGTCGCCACCAGCACCGCCGGCGAACTTCTGGCGATCCTCAAAGAGGCCGAAACGCGCGGCGGGGATTTCGCGGTGGTCGCCACCTTGTCGGGGGTGCGCGCGCCCAAGGACTGGGATCATGTCGATGAGCCGACGACCGGCTCACGCGCCGAGCTCGCCCGGTATCTGGCGGCGCAGGCGGGAGGAGAGCCGATCTTCGACATGGTGGTCTTCGATGAAGCCCATCACCTCAGAAACGCCGAGACCGCGCAGCACAAGACCGCCCGCCAGATCGTCGAGCTGGCCGACTACAAGCTGATGCTCTCGGCCACGCCGATCAATCTGCGCAGCGAGGATCTTCGCTCTCTCCTGCGTCTGATCGAGCCGGACCTCTTTGACAAGCAGACGATCTTCGACGAGTTGCAGGCGGAGAACGAGCCCATCGTGGCGGCGCGGGAATGCGCGCTCTCGCCGGGCTCGACGCTTGGCCAGATCGCCGAGGCGGTCGATGCGATCACGCCGGGTCAGTTGCTGCGGACGGACCGCCGCCTTGATATCCTCAAGGACCAACTCGCCAGCGATCTGGTCACCGATACGCCGGCCCGGCGCGCCGATATCGCCTCGCGCCTCGAAGAGATGTCCATGCTCGGCGGGATCGTCAACCGCACGCGCCGGCGCGACGTGGCCGAGATTCAGGTGCGTCGCCGGGCCAAATGCCGCATGTGGTCGATGAGCGCGGCCGAACGGGCATTCTACGAAGCGGCCTCCGACGCCATCCGACAGTACGCCTTGGACGCCGACATCAGCGATCTCTTCCTCCTATCGGGCAGCCAAAGGATGCTCGCCTCGTGTCTCCCCGCCGCCTACGCCCGCTGGCATCAGGCCTCCCTCGACCTGGGGCAGGAAGGCGACGAGGACGATGACACGCCACGTCGCCATGCGCCGGGGCCTCTGGTGGCGCACCTCTCGCGGCAATGTCAGGACCCTCAGGGCGCGGCGCTTCTGGCGGCCCACGACAGCAAGCTTGAAGTGCTCCTGGCGGCGCTCAACGACACCTGGACGCGCGACCCGGACGAGAAGGTCATCGTCTTTTCGAGCTTCCGGGGGACCCTGGACTATCTGGAACAGCGCCTGAACGGTGAGGGCCTGCCCTGCGTCAAAGCCCACGGCTCGGTCAAACGCCCGCGTGGCGACATCATGGCCGAGTTCGAAGAGACGGTCGGCCGCCAGGTGCTCCTGACCTCCGAGATCGGCGGAGAAGGGCTGGACCTGCAGTTCTGCCGTATACTGATCAACTACGACCTGCCCTGGAATCCGATGAAGGTGGAGCAGCGCATCGGCCGGATCGACCGGATCGGCCAACGCGCGCCATCGGTCGAGGTGTTCAGCCTGATCTGTGAGGGCACCATCGAAGCGCGGATCTACAACCGGCTCTACGAGCGCCTGAACCTCATCGAAAAGACCCTCGGGGGCTTCGAGCCCATCCTGGGCGAGCTGGTGAAATATCTCGAAGGCCGGCTGCTCAACCCCAATCTTCTCCCGGGCGAGCTCGACGAAGAGCTTGAGCGCAGCGCCAGGGCCGCCGAGGTTCGCAAGCGTCAGGAGGAGGAGCTCGAAAAGGAAGCCGCGGGCCTGATCGCCCACGCCGACATGATCCTGCAGCGGATCAAGCGCACCCACGAGCAACAACGCTGGATTCAGCCGCGCGAGCTCTACGACTACGTCAAGGCGGGCCTGGCGGCGGCCTTTCCCGGCTCGGTGATCGATCGCGCGCCGGTCGACTACGAGGCCTATGACCTTCGCCTCTGCGCCGCCGGCCATCTGGCGTTCAGGACCTTCCTCGATGAGCGGGCGCGGCGCTATGACACCCGTCTTCGTCGCGCCGAGCCGGTGCGCGTGGTGTTTGGCAAAAAGCCCGAGGGGGTGCGCGAGAAACTGGAGATCATTCCGCCGACCCATCCGCTGGTCAGGATGCTGGCGAGCCTGCGCAATAACGCCAGCGGGGGTCTGAGCGCCCGCCCAGCGGTTTATGGGCGTCTGAGCGGCGAGGCGGCGGCGGGGTTTGCAGCCGGGACCTATGGCCTGGCTGTGCAACGCTGGGCGGTGGAGGGAGCGACGCCTCAGGACAAGCTCGTTTATGCCGGGCTCAATCTTGCAACCGGCGTGGTGCTCTCTGACGATGACGCCGAAACCATGGTGGGCCGGATCGTCAGGCAGATGCGGCCCGCCGACCTTGGCGCGGATCGCGCCCG